>URHI01000006.1 GCA_900547565.1 uncultured Eubacteriales bacterium
TGAAATTGTAACACGACCTTCGGTTGCGGTCTCTCCGACGACCTCGGGCAAATATCCCGTATTCTCACCGAACCATGCGGCAAGAGCTTCGGCAAATTCAACATCGGAATCGGAAGGCGAATCACATATATTGATCACATATTCGGAAATATTGTGCCCACATACAGTCAGATCTTTAAATTTGTAACCATCGTATGAATCAACAATGCTTCCACCGTTGTAGTAAAGCACTCCGTCACGCAGTTCAAGCTGACTGTAAAACCAGTCAAGCGCGTCGGACAGCCGGGCCGTCGTATTTGCGGTAATCACAATTTTAGGCCCCATTACCTTGATGGAAAAATCAAGATATGTCGGCAAGCTGTCACTGCACTCTGCCGATGCAGGACGGTTGGTCAGTCCAACAAGTATCTCAGTATCATCATTGTTTACATCATCAGGATTTTTGACAAAGTCATCCTGTATGCTGATGATCGTATTGCCGGCCATAGCATATATCTTTTTCCACAGCTCCGAACACAGGTCAACCACTTCGGTTTCTGCCTTCTCAGATCGGATAATAGTATACTCAACCTCGCCTGTCAGTGCAATGGGGCCGCTCACGGTCTCGGACGTTGTTGTATCCTGCACAGGTGTAGTATCACCGGACGTTGAGTCCGGACCGTTACCGTCACCTGCACAGCCGCACAGCACCGCCACCGTCACCAGCACAACAATTATAAACGGCAGTATTTTTTTTATCATAGCTACCTCACACAATATCGTATGCTATGCCAAGCAGTGATGCAAAGTATCCTATCTGCTCAGGCGTTGCGTCATAAATCAGCGCACTGTGGTGTGTCACGCCCGCACAGCTGATAGTCTCGAGGAAATCCGCAACCGGAATGTGCGGCTTCAACCAACCGCGCACACGCGGCTCGAAGTTATCGTGCTGAACATCCTCCATTTCAACAGGAGATATCAGCATACGGAAGCCGTCCGCTGCCAGATACAGGTTGGCAAAAACCGCCTTACCGCCGCGATAACATCCATACGAAACGACCGGGTTTTCAGCCTCGCCGAATATAAAATTGATCTCCTTCATGCCCGCCTTACCGCGAATGAGGTTGGGATTATACTCACCCATGTGGCTGAGCAGCAAGCGTTGTCCCTTCCAGTCGGGGCAGAAAATCTCAACAAATGACACCTTTGTCGGAAATCCCTTGAGCAGTGCCCCCACCAGCGACGCAGTAAGCACATCTCCCTCCCCCGCGTAGCCGATGCCGCGTGCCAGCGACTTACAGGCCTCCATAAACGGCATGATCTGAAGTCCGGTTTCGGGACGGATTTCGCGGAAATTGGCAGTAAATGCGTCAATATTATTAATATCCAACCAGCGACGAACCGCCAAAGAGTTCTTGACCGTACGCATATGGACGGACGTATCGACAGGTGCAATTTCATAACAATTTTCACGGTCGAAAGCCATTTCACGCAGGGCATCGTCCTCACTCACTCCGGCTACAAGATCAGCAAGCTCACCCGGCTTGGGATAAATCACCGTTACGCCGAAGCGCGACAACATTTGCTCATCCGAAACAAGGAAATCCCCCATTCCGTCAAAGCTGCCGCCGATGCTTCCTACCCTGCTGCCGTCCATACCTGCTGCTGCAACCGCCGCACGTACGTACCCCGCCGCACGTTCGATCACGTCGGAATGTTCGACATGTCCGGCAGCAATAGCATACTGCTTGCCGTAGCGCCGCAACAGGCTGCACATGTCCATAACTCCGTGTATGCCGTGGCAACAGCTTATCTCTGACGGATCCTGTTCAGGAGAAAAATCATACGTTTCGGTAGTGTCCAGCACAACGATCGGAAGCTTGGTCTCGGTCAACACACCTATGCTCTCAAGAGACGGCGAATATGCCGCGTGCCAGGTTACAATGCAATCAGCACCCTTTGCCTCAAAATCGCTTACCGCCGCGCGGAACTCGGATTCAATACGGCACAGGTCTTGAGTCTTTACCACCTCAAAGCCCATTTTCTCAAATTTTTCAGCGAGTGACAGATAGAACTGCCACAGTCTCGGGCGTGCGGCGGCACCGTTTCCGGTGTCATCATACAGCTTGATATAAAAAGGAAGAAATCCTATTTTTATGTTTTTCATATGTTACCTCCGTCTCACAGCTTAATGCCGTAAAATGCAGAAGCGTTGTTATACATCATGTCCTCCACATCGGAGCGACTGAGTCCCAGCTTTTCCACCGTGCGGCGGAAAGCCAGCAGCTCTTCATACATAAACGTTGTGATATCGGTTTCATCGGTTTCCCGCATGTTTTTGTCATCGGACACATCGCCGTACAGGCCACGCGGCACCATGTTGATATACGTGCCGTTATCGTCAATACGGTACATGCGCATTTTGGTGAACGGCATATCCGAGCCGAACATTATGCGCTTGGTGCCGACAGCATTGATACACTGCTCCATTGCGTGGTCAAAAACATTGGCGGAAAAATCAAACATAAGATGCTTGGTGTTTTTGAGTATTTCAAAGGCATCACCGAGGTCGCGCTCGACATACGCCCGACCGATGTGCGCAATTATGACACGCGCATTCGGATAGCGCTCGTCAAGCTCCAGCATCTGCGCAATGTTAATCGGGTCTCTTAGTCTCTGTGCACGGGGAATGTGCAGCATTACAATGCCGCCTATGCTGTCCATGTACTCCATCTGCTCGTGAGTCAGAAAATCAAATATTCTCAGCTCATTTGCGGGAATGTACGACGGAGAGTTGTTCTGATACGGTTTGATACCGATAAATCCGGAATCAAGCGCCTTTTGAATCTCCTCAGGCGTCGTGTCCCAGTTGGTGCAGTAATACGCCTTGTTTCCATGCGCATCAATGCACTTCTTTATGTAAGCATTGACCACATCAAGATCACATGACGGTGAACCCATTACTATCTTAGCGATTTTTTTGTCCGGGAACAGCTGGCGGTATGACTCCTCCATGTCCTCATAGGTCTGTGACGGTGCGACTATCTGCGTCCAACCGACGCAGCCCTTCTGCCGGGCATGCCGCATACCCGGCTCCCAGAGATGCACATGCACATCTATCATTTTATCCGGCAGAAAGTCACGCAGTTTATCCTCGTATACCTTTCTGTCGTAATCGGTAATATTGACTCCAAACATAAACTCACCTTCTGTTACAATTATTTTTTATTCAATGCACCATTCACGGTAACGTTTCAGCTTTTCGGCGTAGTATGCAGCTACATCAGGCGTACAAACCTCTTCGTCCGGCTGACGGTGTACAAAATGCTCCGCACACTCACTTATACTATCAAACGCTCCGTACGCTGCCGCGGCAATAATTCCCGCGCCAAGCGCCGGTGCATCAGATTCGTTGGTGAGAAGCAGCTCAGCACCTGTAACCGCCCTTACAAGTCCGCGCCACAGGCTGCTTGTTGCGGCACCGCCAGACATAGTCATAGCTTTGCCTCCGGCCATTCCTGCGGCCTTGAACTGCTCAATAGCAAGGCCGACTTCAAACGCAGCCCCCTCCATCATGGCAAGTCCCATGTCATAAATATCGTGTTCAAATGTCCTGCCGTCAAAAGCTCCGCAACATCCGTCTCTGTGCGCCAAAAATGTACGTCCCGGTGGGCAGGGACAACAAAGCAGGCTGGCGGCAGACAGTCGGTGTGTCTTTGCCCCATTATCAAGCTCTTTTAGGCTCACTCCGGACTCCCGCGCAAAGTTTTCCACAGCGGCCCCTACGCCTGACAGTGTTGCCATAGCTCCGTAACGTCCAGCCACGGGGTGAATTCCCGGCGCAATATAGCGTTCGTTGAAGCAGAGAGTGTCGGTTACTCCGAAAATAACCCACGCGGTCCCAGTTGCCAGCAGTATCTCTCCCGGCTGTGTAACACCGCTTCCGATAGAGGCGCAATACTGGTCATGTGCGCCGCAGAATACCTTAACCGATGTGTCAAGGCCCAGTTCATCTGCCGCCCGACTCGTCAGGTTACCTATATAACTGCCGCATGGCACCACTTGGGGCAGTTTGTCACGACTGACTCTGAGTCGCTCAAGCATGCCATCATCCCAATCGCCCGTGTTGATGTTGTATAACCGCATTATGGCAGCACCTGTCGGATCAGTGACATTTGCGCCGCACAGCCGATAGTTTATGTACTCCTCAGTGGTCATAAAGTGCGCCGCCCTGAACAGCTTAGTACGGTTCTCTTTCAGCCACATCAGCTTTGCGGCACAGTCGACAGGTGTCGTCCTCCAGCCACACATGCGGTAAATCGCATCGCCATACTCATCTGCCAACCGTTCCGACTGATCCACCGCGCGTCTGTCCATCCACGTCATGGCCTCACATTTCGGACGATACCCACTGTCAAGTGCCAGCATACTGCCTCCCTGCGACGATGTGGCAATCGCCACCACCTGTCCCGGATCGTCAATAGCAGATATTGCCTGACGGACTGCACTGACAGCCGATTTCCACCAATCGCAGGCCAGCTGTGTTGAACAGTCTCCGTCAGTAAAGGTTGGATATGCGCATTTCCCGCGCGACAGCACACTTCCGTCTTCTCCGAGCGTCATGGCTTTGACGGCGGTACTGCCTATATCAAGACCTATGAATATCATAATTATTTACTTAGCACGCCATCAAGCGTTTCAAGCAGGCAATCGATTGTCTGTTCATCAGAATTAAAGGGTGGCTTGAATAAAACCGCCGGCACACAATTGGCCTTGTACAGCTGTGCGCTTGCGTCTACGCAGGCCTCATGCAGAGCCTGGGTGAATCCGGCAGCCTCGGACACTGTCCCAAAATGAAGAGCTGCCAAATGTCCGCGTCCCTCGACTTTGACAATTTTGCCAGGATATTTGACTGCCAGCTTCCGCAACCCGTTCTCGAATCTATCGCCCATGCGGTCGATCTCGTCGGAATTGACGCGAGCAAATATCATTGTTACAATATAAGCCAGCGAAGCCAGCTCCTCTTGACCGTTTGTGACCAAAGCGCCGAACTGATTGAGATTGTCATACTCCGCAGTGGTAATAATCTTACTTGCAGGGTACTCACCGCCCGGAAATCCCTTGCCGACAACGGCAAAATCCGGCTTCAGCCCGTACTTGCGGAACAAAAACATGCCGCCATACCACATACCGGTCTGTATTTCGTCGACCAGCGTAGGTGTATCAGATTCGGCGCACAGACGGTATGCCTCATTAAGGAATTCCTCGGTCAGGCGGATCCCTCCGTAGTTCATCATGATTATTTCGTGCAGAAATCCCGCAGTTTTATAGTCACCGGTGTTATACATACGGATTTTTTCGGCAAATCCGTCGATATCGTTTATATCGACGGGAACCACCTTGTATATTCCTGCCCGCTCAAATGCATCATAGAGATCCCCCCACAGGCCACGGAATGTCTGTGTTAGCACCGTTGTGCCGTGATAGTTGCCGGTTTTTTCGCCTGCGCAATCGGCCATGACCAGGAACACCGGAGTTTTTCCGGCATATTTGGGAGTTTCAAGTTCGGGAGACAGTTTATAAAAGCGTGCCAACATCATTTTCACGCCTGCCTCAACAGCCAGCGAACCTGTTTCAAGATTGATTACACGGTTAAGCACGTGAGGCTCACGCGAAGCTATGACACGCTCGGTAGTCTCGTCGTCTGTCCAATCAACGCCGTTTGCCGTCTGAATAAGACGCCGCTCACACATGCGCGTGATAAATCCGCGCGTGTTGTTATGCGTTGCATTGGGAACGCCCAAACGCCGTGCGATATCAATGAGGCGGTAACCGCCGAACGAATGTCCCAAGGATGCGTGATAGTGTTCGCTTTTGCCGATAAGATACACCTTGCCGTCTTCACCGATACGGAAGCTGCCGAACGCTGCCATAGGGGCCGCACTCTTGTTTTCCGCATGACGGAATGAGTCGGTCGGTGCACCGTCAATGTCATTTTCAAATTCCGGCACTAATTGAGTCCCGACCTTGCTTAACAACTCATGTGCGCGAGCCAAATCGGAAGCGGGCATAAAATCCACCCGCTCCTCAACGAGCGCCTGCGCCTCATTATACTTCATATTTCCAACTGCCGAACTGGCACGTGCCAGAGACTGTGCATATTCATGTCCGAAAATGTCGGCAATGGACAAACTGATGTTTCTGAACATTATTTGAAAATTCCTTTCCCCGCGGGATAATAGCGCCCGCCTTAATCTATTGCTATAGCCCGCTTTTGCTTGTGTGACTCAAGTGCCGCGGTAAATACCCGGTGCGAAAGTGCCGTTTCCTCGGGACGTATACAGCCGAATTCAACCGGAATACCGCACACCTCGCAAATAAACGCCGCCCACATCTGAAGAATGGCATCGGTAAAGCCAAACTCAAAAATGCTTCCGGTAATTGTCGGTATCATGGGCTTGTATCCCATATCGACACGGCACCATGCCTGTTCACGCCCCCACGCCTTGGTAAAATTGAAGGCACCGGGATCATTGGTCGAAAAGCGCGCCGATGCTTTGAGGCCGTACACCTCCAAACGCCACTCGTTGGTAGCGCCGGGGGCCAGCCGCTTTGTTTCGGTTATCATTGGGAATATGCCGCCATCCTTATCCACGACATCACAATTCAGTACAGCGTTATCCCATGTCAGGCAAGGCACCATACCTCCATTTCCGTCAGGACGCTCGGTTATGATTTTTGAAAGCGTAGCATAGACGTTAATCGGTTTCCATCCCATACGGAACGGAATGTGCTGTGTATGAAGTCCGAGATCTCCCATACAACCGTATTCGCCGTTTATCTCAACGCGGCGCTTCCAGTTTATAGGCTTGCTCGTGTCCATGTCGCTTGAGTGACACACCGCCGCACGAACCTCGATCAGCTTACCGAAGCGCTCCTGCTTTATCCAGCGGATAAGCTCTTGAGCGGCGGGATAATACGGAAACTCGCTCGAGCATCTCACCACCACTCCTGGGTTTTCGTCAATTGCACGCATTATTTCGTCGTTGGCGGCCTTGTCAATTCCAAACGGCTTCTCACCAAGCAGATGCTTGCCTGCACGAATGATATTTGTATAGAATTCGGCGTGCAGGTTATGCGGGACAGCACAGTATACTGCGTCTATGTCATCCTTATCAAGCAGTTCGTGATAGTCGTCGACACTGTATTTTACGGTATCAAAATTGTTTTCAAACCAAGCTCTCGCGGCCGCAGTATGGTCACATACACCCACAATAACCGGTCTCGGAATATCTGCGGTAATATGGCACCACCTTGCGGCTGCCGATGCAAACTCACGCCCCATAAGGCCACAGCCTATTATTGCAAATCGGATCTTTCTGTCTGACATATAAATAATAATCTCCGGTAATTATTTGTCCAGCTTGTCGCAGCTGTTGAAAGGAAGTGTATTGGGGGCGTCGGCAGAGGGGAACGGCGTCAGATCGTCGTTTTCCCACTTCTTTTTGTCCCTTTCTTTTGAAAAATCGGGAATATCGAAGCGCTTGGACTTGTTAAGAACACTTCTCCAGCCCAATATGCTGACAGCTGCCATAGCGGTTGAGCGGTATACATCAAAGAACACGGGCTTGTCATACAGCACAGCGTCCACAAAATTGCGCACCACCCAGTAATCGCCGCCGCCGTGGCCGGTTTGATTTGCTTTGTCACCGTCAGATGCCCACTCAGCCTCGTATTCACTGTTCATGTGATCGCCCTCCGGCACCGACCATGAATTATACACCAGGCGAACGCGCTTTTCGTCTCCGCGGACAGTTTCAATACCGCCGCCGAGTCCGCTTACACGATACCAGTTACCGTGAGGTGCTACGTATGATGATCCGTTGATACGCGCCACGGCACCGTCACTCATACCCAGCAGCATTACACCGACTGCGTCGGTACGAGAGTTTTTATATTGCTCAATATGTTCCTTGGTGTCAGGCGCAGCCATGCCGACTACTGTCCGCGGCACCGCGTTTGTAATGTGCATGATCGGTCCCAGCGCATGCGAGCAGTAATATGTTACAGGCAGATATCGCCGCCAGTGATAATCCCCGTGAATAGAAGGATCGTTATATCTCCAGCTCTCCTTAGGACTCATCGGGTGTATATACTCACCCTCCTCAAACATGATCTTACCCAGCTTTCCGCTCTCACACAGGCGCTTCATCTCAAGACAGCCGCGTGAGAAAGGATAGTTCTCGGCCAACATGTATTTACAGCCAGTAGACTCGACCGCACGGCACAGCTTAACGCACAGCGCCATTGTGGACGCCGCCATAGTCTCGCTGAAGACGTGTATTCCCTTCTCCATGGCACGTATGGCATACTGCGCGTGCTCGTTGAAGTAGTTGCAGATAAACACTGCATCAAACAGCCCTGACTCAATGAAGTCATCGAAATTATCAAACACCGCCACATCGGGAGCACAGTTTTTCTTTGCCTCCTCAATACGATTGGGAGCTTTGTCACACAATGCCGTAACTACAGCATCATCAATGATTTTTACAGCCTTGATATACGCATTACCTCTCCAAGTCCCGAAAACCCCTATTCTGAGTTGCTTTTCCATGTTAATTTCTCCTGTTGTATATGTAATATTATTTTTTTGTCAAATTCATAACCCGGGCACGGCGGCGTAACGCCGTAAGTTATCCGCACCCGGGCCTGTAGCCGCTATTTCAGCGGTCGGAGATCATCAATCCTCCAACTCGCTTATTGCCTTGTAAACCTTGTCAAAGGATTTGCCCATCAGCTTCTTGCTGGAAGCCCAAGTAGAAGACAGATTACCGTTTTCATAACCGGTATAGAGCACGCTGAGAATGTCACTGTTGTACAGTTCTGACAGATCGTAACGAATACTGTCTTTGATAAGGTCTATCATCTGAGAAGCAGTTTCTTCCTGAACACGCTTGGTCTTGATAGTGATCTCATAGTAAGCGGGCATAACCGTCTGGCTGGACTCATATGCCCAGTATTCCATGATGATACCTACTCGATCATAATCCATCTCGCATTTCGGGATTGCCCATATCAGAGAGAAGCGGTCCATTTTGTGGAAATAACTTTGCTGTGCACTATCGTATTTTGGATTAGGCGCAACACCGTAATCCGACTTCATATCCTTGAGCTGTGACGACACACCCATATTGCCCTGAATAAACAGGAAGTGGTCATTTGCAAACAGCGAGCGCCCATAGTCAAACTTATTGGCAAAGCCCGTCATATCAGCTCCGGCTGCAGCATCTTCATACGACAGCACTGACTGGTTGCCTATCAGCGCCGCAGCGACGCTGGTCATGATATTCTGAGTTTTTTCGGTATATGCGTTAGTAGTCAGTCCATCAGCCGTCTTATCAATGAAGTTTATACCGCAACCGACAAGAAGATGCATAATATTACCGTTGCTCGAACCGGTTTCGGAACACAGGCCATAGACATCGTTTCCGTCCCATATACCGTCACCGTTATCTGTTGAGACCGAATTTACCATTGTAAGGAATTTTTCAAGTGTCCACTGGTTTTTCTCGACCAGATCATAGGGATTTTCAAGGTCGTATTCACCGAGCAGTTGTTTGTTGAAGTAGAAGAAGCGCGCACCCGCAAGGTTGGAAACGCTTATGTCGTTGGCCATGAAAAACAGCTTGCCCGCAACATCATAGCTCTCGGCACAGTTGGAGTCCCAGTAACTACGGGTCATATCTATATACTCAAGATTTCTGAAGTTGTACAGGTAACCCTCCTGCGCCAATGAACCCATATAGGTACGGCGATCAAGAATGACGTCAAACGGAATATCACCCGAAGTGATATATGTACGTATTTCTTTATAGGGATCACTGACCTCTAAAGCCTTGATTTTTACCCTATACTTATCCTCAACCGCCACGTTACGCGTGAATGTGGCCTCAGACATGGTGTCAGTAACACTATCACTGGTTATGTAATAGCCTCCATAAGAGCTTGCATTGGCATTACGCTGGAAAACAACAAAGTCAGCATCATTGTAGTTTGCATCGACAAACTCGGGAGCCGGCTCGGAGGTAGTGTCCTGCGAGCTGTCGCCGGGGGCAGGCGTTGTTGCCGGCGTATCGCCGCCGGGCGTGGTTGTCTTGTCACCCCCATTGGGGTCAGAGCAACCGACAAGCACCGCCAGCAGCATGAGTGCCGCCATTATCAGTGCTGCAAATCTGAACTTCATTATTTGTTCCTCCCTGCTCAGTTATGCTTGCGCCTGATGACAACCGCTGCTCCGCAAATCATGACAGGGATAAGTCCGACAAGCGCCAGACTGCCGCCGCAGCCGCCCTTGCTGCCGGGGTCTTTGGCTGTTGTGGTGTCGACAGGAGCCGCTGTTGTGGTGTCAATCGGCTTCGGAGTCGTAGTATCGACAGGTGCCGGGGTAGTGGTATCAACGGGGGCTGCAGTTGTGGTATCAACCGGCTCAGCTGTAGTGGTATCGACCGCGGTTGTTCCGGTTCCGGGAACAGGTGTACCCATCATCTCAATCTCCGAAATACGGAAATAGTGCGGGTTGGCATTGGGCTTCAGATCGGCCGAAATCTGCTTGAGCGCATCTTCATGACGGCAACGAAGCTGAGACAGACCAAATCTCATATACTGCGCTTTGGTCGGCTCAAACTGAGTTGTATACATGACGGTATCAAGTCCGTCCTCAGTGTAAATCTCATATTTCTGACCGCAATACAGTTCGGTTACCGACACAACCTTTTTAAAGGATCCGTCCTTGCCGGTTTCACTCAGCCAAATATCAAAGCCGTCGATGTTTGCAGTTGATGTAGGAGTCTGAAGGAATATGCTGAATGTATCTACGGTGTAGACCTGATCCCAAATAACCTCAAAGACATGATAGTAAATGCAGTCTTCTTTGCCTTCATCAAGATCGATGTTATACTTTACTACATCATCGGCAAGGACATCTGCCGCGCTGTTCTTCATCTTGAAGTCGCAGTAGGAAACGGCAACATCGCCGTTGTAGCCGCGAATACCGTCCCACATGTTCTCGGTGGTGTGCTTGGACTGTGATGCAAGGATATTTTCAATACCGATGCTGGCGTTCTGCATGGCATTGACTTTTTCGCCGTCAGCGGCATATACCGGTACGGCAATGGACATAAGAATGCCCAACAACATCACAATTGCAATAAGTTTTTTCATAGTTTCCTCCATTTCATTTTACGCGAGCTGTGCGCGTATATTAACACTAAAAATTATACACTCCGCGAGCGATTTTGTCAATAGGAACGACAAATTTTTTCAAAAAAACATTACAGCATGCGTGTATCAGTCAAATCGTGCAAATCCTGTTTGGGTGAAAACAATATCAAAATGAAAATATATTTCATTTTTTCTGCAAAAATGTCATTTTCTATTGACAGAAATTTCACATTGTGATAAAATTAAATTAATTCATGTGGTAATCAGTCAAATGGCTTTGAAAGGAACGCTAATTATTATGAAGCATAGTGAACAGCGGCGTCAAAATATTCTTCAGATTTTACGTACCTCCAAAAAAATATCGATCGAGCAGGCAATGAGTATGCTCGATGTATCGGAATCCACTGTGCGACGGCTGTTTGCCCAACTTGAGCGCGAAGGTGTAGCCATTCGTACATACGGAGGAATTTGCTTCAATGACGCCATTGCCGGCGCCAATGAATACTCATTTGAGATGACCAAGCTACATCATCCTGAAGAAAAAACGCGCATCGGTAAAGCAGCGGCACAACTCATCAAGTCCGGTGATATAATTTACCTGGATTCGGGGACCACAGTTATGTCACTGTGTGCTGAGATCGACAGCATGTTCAACGAGGCCGAGAACACAGACCCCAATGCCTATGCAATACTGCGCCAGAAATATGACAATATAACCGTTTTCACTCATTCTCTGGTAAATCTCAACACACTCAAAAAGCATATGAAGGTATATCTGATCGGCGGTGAATACCGGGAAGGCCGCCGCGATTTCTGCGGATATCTGACTGAAGAGGCTATCAAGAATCTGCGCTTCACCAAGTGCTTTATCGGCGCTGACGGTTACAGTGAAACCTACGGAATACTCGCCTCGGATTTCTACACCGCACGTATCAATCAACTTGTTGCGCAAAACTCTTCCTACCGCATACTTTTGGCCGACTCCACCAAATACACCAAAAGCTCAGTCGTGTGCTATGCTCCATTTTCCGAGATAAACTGCATTGTCTCTGACAACGGACTGTCGGATGACACCTGCCGGTTGTTCAGAGAAAGCGGTATCGAGGTTATAACAATATAAATTCACTTCAAATCATTTATATAATCAAAGGCCCCCGGCCTGTCCTTCCCGCAGAAAAGCGGATGGACAGGCCGGGGGCTTTATAAACTTACGCTTTCGATAAAACTCACTTTATCAGCTTAAAATCAGCATAAACCGGGCAATGGTCTGACGAATTAAGATCAGTCTTTGTAACGCCTATTTTATACACAAAAACATCCGACAATTCCGGGAAATAGAAAACATGGTCAATGGGCAAGCCGGAAGATGACGGTGCCGTTCCCACGTCAGCATGGTAGCTGCCTCCGGAGCTGGCGCTTTTGGCTTTGTCCAACGATGAGGCAAGGCCGGTCGTTTGCATAGTCTGATACGCTGCGTGCTTGGTGTTGAAGTTGTAGTCACCAGTCGTGAAGGCGGGTATTTTACCGTACTTGTTCTGAAGCTCGGTAATCTTCTCCAGCATCTGCTTGGCGTTGTCGATCTTCCATTCATAGCTGGCCTTCTGTGCCATTGATTCCTGAGTTTCGCCGGCTGGGGGCGTGTAGTCGGAACTCCACAGCGAGCCGTGCATATTCACAACGATAAACCGCTGTTTATCGGATTTGCGCTCAAGTACTGCCCAAGAGATCGATTTGGTGTTGGTCCCGGTGTATCGACTTCTCAAAAACGTAACGCCCGATTCTATGTTTGTATACTTATCTTTAAGGTAAAGTATCGGAGTATAGTTGGCTGTTGAGTTATTGGAATGATAACGGATATTCGTGGCGTAGTATTTTGTCAGCGGACGGTTGGACAAAATATCATTGTGCACCGTTTTGCTGCACTCCTGGAAGCCGATCACGTCGGGCAGATAATAAAGAATTGAATCGGCTATGTATTCTTTACGTGTAGCATATTCCTTGGTTGTTCCGGCAAGATTGTAGCTCATGACGCGCAGATCTGAGCCTTCGGTCAGGAAAATTTTCTGTACGGATGCCGTTCCGGTCATGACCGTATCTGTCGGAAATACCAAATCATTTCCTCCTGATACATATTTGTCGGTAAATTCTTTGACAGCGGTTGCGGCAGCATAATCATCATAGCCAATAATAACCAATTTCAGTCCCACCCACTTGATGACGTACTGATCCGCCGACAGCGTGGCAAGCACATCATGGCTTTCCTTGCGATTGGTCTTACCTATGAGTATCTCGCGCTCGTTATTCTCAACGACAGCTCCTTTGGGAACATCCTTTGACCAGTCCGAAACAATGGACATGGAAACATTGTAGGCTGAATTGATTTTATTGCGCAGGGCCACGGTGCTGTCCACAAGTGTCTGCTCCATGCTGTCAGCACGGATTATTTTGTATTTTGCTACTCCGCCTGCAATCAACTCTCCGTCAGCCTTTTGAGCGATGTCTGTTGTGTTATCCCCTGACGAATCAGACACTGCAGATGAGTTCTGATCAGTTGTCGTGTCAGACGGCTTTGCAGTATTATCGCAAGCCGTGAGCAACATAGCAAAGCATAGAATAGCCGCCAGAATACAGATAATCTTTTTCATTTGTAACCTACCTTTCTTTGTACCAATGGGTTATTTGCTTTCGTGCGGATCCCGTGAAGTATCATCATTGCTTCCGGACTCCGGCTCCTCTTCCGGCAGTGGTGATGCCGGCTGTGTGGGTCGTTGCTGTTCATCGTGTGTATGACGCAGCTTGAGGCGGACATACTGATAAGCGTACCACAGTATAACCAACACCTGAAACACACCCGCGGCGACATAAATCAGCGTAGCGTTTTGGAGATTAGGAACCAGCGCAGTGAGATGTATGCAGACCGTAATGCTCCAAACGAGTGCGCTTACGGACAGGCATCTCGGAATAATCCCCCACCACAGGTGAGTAAACACCACGATCACGATGGACGACACAGGAAGTGCATAAATAAATACCATCCAGGCCCACGTCGAATCGGGAATAAATACCTTGAGAAAGAAATATATCAGTGCAGCCGCAAACCATGCAAGCCCGGCCGACAGAGCGCTGACCAGCATGTGGCGCGGACGCGATGAATCCTTCCGGCGGTCGGGAACAGGGGCTACCGGTGCCGCGTCAGCGATAAGGTCATTTATGCTGACATCAAAAAGCTCAGAAATTTTTGTCATGACAAACACATCTGGCAATCCATCGCCGCGTTCCCACTTAGATATGGATTTGTCCGAATAGCTCAGTTTTTCGGCAAGCTCAGCCTGCGTCATATTATGCATTCGCCGCAGGGAGGCGATATTGCGAGCTATATTTTGTTTGAGTTCATTTTCAGTCATTTTTCACCTTCCAGACCTGAATTGTATGGGGCCTCACGCCCCTGCTTCGGCTGTCTTGCAGCCATTCTACCGTGAGTAGAGTCGATTTGCGGAAACTCTACCGCCATGGCAAAGATAGTAGCCCTTGTATTTTGGGCAGTAGGTTGAATTCAGCCTTTACGTGGCGTATAATACAGTCAGAAACAAATTAAGCGGGAGCAAGCCATGAGCATTATTCACAGCATCTCAATTATGGGGGATTCGATCCTCCGGGGCGTGGTGCTGAACAACAACACCAAAAAATATTCAATAAGCAACACAATAAACATGGACAGCATTGCTCAGATGTACTCAATTGAGGTTACAAATCTGTCGCGCTTCGGCTGTACCGTAGATCGTGGCTACGAATACGTCAGCAGATTTCTTCAAAAGGGCAACCGCACCGATGCACTCATGCTTGAGCTTGGCGGCAACGATTCCGACTTTAACTGGGCAGAGATCGCAACAAACCCCGATGCCGAGCACAGCCCCAAAACACCGTTGGACAAATTTACCGAAATATACCGCAATATTATCAAATTGCTGCGCGACCACAAAATACTGCCAGTTATAACCACTCTTCCGCCGGTATGTCCCGAGCGTTACCTTGACTGGGTCTGCCGCGACGGACTTGACCGCGACGCAATTCTTCATTGGCTGGGCGGAAGTCCAAACACCATATACCGCTATCAGGAAAACTACTCACGTGCGATTGAAGGCCTTGCCGCCGAGTCCGGCAGTGTATGTGTAGATCTGCGTGGAGCCTTTCTTGCCAACCGCCGCATTGACGGACTTTACTGTGAAGACGGTATTCATCCCAATGAAGCCGGACAGCTTATAATAAGAAAAACACTAATTTCAACACTTGAAAAACACAAAGGAGCTATTGTACCATGCTGATAATCAAATTAGAGTGTAAGAAAACCAATTGCATCGGTAAAATCGTTGACCGCTGCATCAACGCCCCCAGAGCACTTGTAATCAGGTGCCGGCGAGAGCTGGCTAAGCGCCACTATGTGCCCTATACCGGCGTCATGAGCAGCGCGTATACCGGAAAAAGAGTCTTCAAAGACGAGGCAGACGGACGGGTCGAGGCCTAAGCGAGAGGTAGCCAACCGATAAACATCCGGAAACGGCTTGCCGGGAAATGTGCCGTCATCATAGACGACCTTTTCGAAATCGAACCATTGTCCAAGATCGAACTGTTTAAAAAAGAATTTAACGTTTTGTATCTCCGAGCCGGTGGCGATAGTCATCGGCATTTTTATTTGCTTAAGATAATCGAGAAACGGAACAAGCCCGTCAACAAGGCGAAAATGCACCGGATCCTGCAGGCAGCGACGGCGGTATTCAGCCTCTTTTTCATATGCGAGTCGCTCCACCTCGGCATCGGAAATATTTCCGAAATACTGTCTTAATATATGCGCGTTATCGCGACCGAGCATTGTACGGTCAACCTGCTCGTCTGTAATGGTTTGCCCGGTATGCTCCGGAATAAAATCGTGCCACACTGCCCTGTGAATGGGGGAATCGAAAATCATAGTGCCGTTGAAGTCAAAAATGACCCCCTGAATACCTGCCATTTTGAAACCTTTCGCGGACTCTATTGTGAGTAGAGTCCTTTTTTTCAATTTCTATACATTATATAATAGCATATCCGGCGTCAAAAGTCAACAACATGCTGAAATTTTCACCAAACCTTCAGAATTACTCTTGCCAAAACGGGGCAGTCGTGATAAAATTAAAATAAAAAAAGAGGTGATCTTTAATGTTTCACAAAACCATACAGCTTTCCGACAAATTCCCCGGCGCAACACTGACGACATATGTTTCATATGACCCTGCAGAGCTTAAAATGCCGCCTCGCCGTGCAATTATAGTCTGCCCCGGTGGCGGATACCATTTTCTGTCTGACCGTGAGGCCGAACCGATCGTAAAGTATTACCTTGCCGCCGGGCTCAACGTTTTTCTGCTGCGCTATACCGTCGGAGCAGGTGCAGCCAACTATGCACCGCTCATTGAAGCAAGCCTTGCCATCAAGCACGTGCGCGAACACGCCCCAGAATACAACATTGACCCGAAATACGTATTCATCTGCGGATTCTCAGCCGGCGGACACCTTGCGGCCTCAACCGGAACACTGTGGAATATCCCCGAGGTGCGTGCTGAAATGGCTGACGCTCCCGAAAACATCAACCGTCCGACAGGCATGATACTGTGCTACCCAGTACTTATTTATTCACACAAACGCTCATTTTATAACCTGTGCGGTACCGAAACGCCGACACCCGAACAGATCGACTGCTTCTCTCTTGAAAAGCACGTAACGCCCGACACCCCGCCCACATTCATGTGGCATACGTTTTCTGATAAAACAGTTGACGTCCAGAATGTGCTGACATTTGCACAAAAGCTGAAGGACAACGGCGTTCCGTTTGAGCTTCACATTTTTCCCGAGGGTAAGCACGGCTTGTCTCTTGCGACTGAGGAAACATGCAGTGGCAATCCGGAAATGCTGGTACCGCATGTACGCCCGTGGGCTGATTTGTCCGTAAAGTGGATAAAGGACTTCAAGGCAGATTAAGCTAAAAACGGAAAAAGCAATTTTGTTTTTCTTTATATGCCGTGCAACCGTTTATCACGGTTGTCCGGCAGACAATATACGCCGGGCAAATTCCCCGGCGTAAAATATAAGGGCAGAGGCTGTGATACCAAACTGTGCCCATATCAATATACGCTCGGTTATATCCGGCAAAATGCCCCACAAAAGCAGTCCGCACAGCACATATAAGCCTGCCGTCGACAACTTACCGTACCAGCGTGAGTCAAAAGGAACACCGCCGCGCCCCAGCAAACACAATCCTGCCAGTCCGGCACTCACTTCTTTGACGGCAATCAATATGAAAAGATATATCATGTCAACGCAATGCCACATAAGGCAGCCTATGACCGCAAGCTGTGTCAGCTTATCTGCGAGCGGATCGATGACGCGACCGAGCGGCGTAATCTGATGCAGACCGCGTGCGGCACGTCCGTCAAGAAAATCCGACATGGCGGACAGACCGAGGACCGCCAACGCATAGCCGTACTCCTCGCCTGTATACAACCATATAAACTCAGGTATCAGCAGTATGCGGTAGTATCCCAAGATGTTGGGAATGGCAAAAATCTGTTTTATATCAATATGTTTCACCTGCTCACCTCCAACATGAGTATAGTTCCGGAGGAAGATAATTATTCAGTTTAATATAATAATACACACTATGTATTGAATTCCGGTAAATAATATGGTAAAATAAACAGGCTCTGAAAGCTTTGTAATCAATCTTGATATCCACATCACGAGTGAGTCCCGACAAGTTGCGAAAAGGTCATTTTGACCTGCATGCCGCCTGACAAAGGCGGTTTTGGAGCTATCGTCTCACATTATCGCGCAAGCCATTCGCATAGCTGTAAAGGACATTCCCGAAGCTACGGCAGCACCCGTGCATGAGATAAATATATATATTCAGGAGCACCCAACATGACAGAAAACGAAAAAAGCACTCAGTTACCACAGAATACGCCTGTGGCAGAGGCTGTAGCGGAAAACTCATCTCAATCTGCAGCGGCACCTGCTGAAAACACTTCGGCAGAAAAAGTTCCTCAGGACGTACAGCCATCAGCAACGCAGGCCGAAAAATCACCAAAGAAAAATCGCCGTCGCTTCGGTGACCGCAAAGAAGGGCGCCGTGTACGCACGCTTCACGCCATGAATAAATTCATGCCGTACATAATGGCGAGACGCTCCGATGCCTGTAACACCTTTGCAGACAGCTTCAACATAGGCAAGACAGACGCCTTCTGCCGTCGCAAGGTTAAGCAGGGCATGGTCCACTTCGGTATGCTGCATGTCATACTTGCGGCGTATGTACGAACAATATCACAGCGCCCTGCTATCAACCGATTCGTCAGCGGGCAGAAAATATTTGCACGCAACGAAATTTCGGTAGTCATGGTCATCAAAAGGACAATGTCAATCAACTCGCCTGACACCTGCATAAAGGTCAAATTCAAACCGACAGATACCGTAGATGATGTATATGAAAAATTCAACGCTGTGGTTCAGGAAAACTCCCGCGCAGGTGAAACAAACTCATTTGACAAGCTCAACCGCGCACTGCTGTTCATTCCCGGCTTGTTTCTGCGCTGGACGGTCAAGCTTTTGTTTTTACTGGATTATTTTGACCTTTTACCACGCAAGCTGCTTGAGTTGAGTCCTTTCCACGGCTCGATGATCATTACCAGCATGGGTTCACTGGGCATAAAGCCGATCTATCATCACATTTACGACTTCGGCAACCTGCCTGTATTTCTCGCATACGGCACCAAGCGCACGGAAAATGAGATAGACTCCGAAGGAAACGTGTTCAAGCGCAAATATATCGACCTCAAGGCCGTAACAGACGAGCGCATTTGCGACGGTTATTATTATGCCTCGGCCTTCAAGCTCTTCAAGCGCCTGGTTGAGAATCCAAATATTCTCGAAACACCGCCCGAAACGGTCGTTGAAGATATTGAGTGAATGACACCAAGGACAGTATTTATGCCACGAATCAAAACAACGTGCCGATATTCGGCACGTTGTTTTGATTCGTGATCAGACCGAGAACATAAAATGCTCTTTCTATAAAACGGATAATCTGAGGCCTTGCGGAATCGTCACCCCACACAGTCCACCGGCTATTTTTTCAAAAACAGCTTTCTGTTTCGCAATGCCACGGTAAGCACACTGCCGAGAACACCGCAACAGACGATCTCGCCCAACGCCACACCGGCCGCCGCAAGATACCATACGGTGTCCACATGATAGACCCACACCAGTACCGGTGTCACGATTACAACATTTGCAATTATGGTCGGGAGCGGTGCAAGATACGGCCAGCGCCGCAAAGTATATGCCGCAGCAGCCCCCAGCAGAGTCGCAAGGCTACCGAAAAGCACATCAAGCCACACCCCTCCACTGACGAGATTTGCCACAAAGCAGCCGATCGCCAGCCCCGGTATAGCCGCGGACGTAAATACCGGCAGTACACACAGCATCTCAGACAAGCGGAATTGCACCGCACCTGAAGAAAAGCCGAAGGCTGCCGAAATCAACGTCAGAACAACGTACAGCGCGGCAATAACTGCGGCGCGGCAGATGTATGCCGTGCCTGACCTCATGTTTTGTTTCATTTTTTAAGTCTCCTTAGTTTTTATTAGGGTGAGGATGGTTTCGAACTCACCTATTTATTTTTTACTTTATTACACGCTCGAGCGCCGCGCAAAAATCGGCATACATGTACAGTGAGCCCAGTGCAACAAGCGGAATATTGCGCTCACGGCAATAGCTGTAAGCCGCCGAAAGCGCTGCATCCATAGTATCGAACGCACGTGCAGCTATTCCCTGCCCGCAAAACTCGGCAGCATAATCACAGCCGTCAAGTGCGCGCGGGTTATCGGGTGTAACGCAAAATGCACTGTCAGCCACTTCGGCAAGCATACTGACCATACACCGGTGATCCTTATCAGCCAGCACACCTGTGAGTATTGCCACACGACGCCCAGGAAACAGCCCGTGTATGCTGTCAACCGACGCACGGATTCCCTGCGGATTGTGAGAGCCGTCATAAATAACTATAGGATCTTCGCCCAGCTTTTCGAAACGTGCCGGCCAGCGCGCCTCAGCAAGTCCGCGACGCAAAGCCTGCTCACTTACTTCAAAGCCGCGGGAGCATATAAGCGGCATTGCTGCCACTACGCTTGCGGCGTTCTGTGGCTGATACAGCCCCAAAAGATTTATATGCAGATCGCGATAACGCCCGAAATCGAATGTCGTGCCGTCAAGCGTAGGACGGACATTGACCAACCGATCGTAATCAACATGGTAAAAATCGGCGCCTAGCCGCGAAGCCGTGTCTGCTATAACAGCGCCCGCCGCAGCATCCTTTCCGCCCCAGTGGACCGGACATCCCGGCTTGATGATTCCGGCCTTCTCGGCTGCTATTTTTTCAACCGTATCACCCAAAAAATTCATATGGTCCAAGGCAATTCCGGTTATTACCGACAGCACCGGAGATTTAATTATATTAGTCGCATCAAGCCGCCCACCCATACCGACCTCAAGCACCACGACCTGACAGTCATGCCTGCGAAAATACTCAAACGCAATAGCTGTAATAATCTCAAATTCAGTAGGCTTTGGCTCCATGCTGTCGACAAGCGGGCGGACAAGGCCGGTCAGTTCTGCTAACTCGTCATCTGAAATATCAACTCCGTCAACGCTCATGCGTTCATTGAACCTCAACACGTAGGGAGAAGTGTAGAGGCCGGTTCGATACCCCGCCGCGCGGAGCACAGATGCCGCCATAGCACAAAAAGAGCCTTTTCCGTTAGTTCCGGCCACATGAATGAAGCGCATACCGTCCTGAGGATTGCCGAGCTGCTCACACAACCGCGTAATGCGCTCAAGTCCCGGACGACTGCCCATCCAGCTGGTCGATTCTATATACTCAATTGACTCACGGTAATTCATTATTATTTCGCCTTCAGTTCTTCAATATGCGATGATATTGCCTTAACCTTAAGCAACAGAACTATCACTGTACCCTCAAGCACGCCGATAACAGAATATGTCAGCAATCGCCATAGCATAAGCTCCAACAGACCCATATTGTATTTTGACAGATACCACGCCGCCAGCCCAAGCGATTTGATGACAACGGACCCTGTCAGATGTGCCAGCGCAGTACTTACAGCGCAGGACAGCCACAACGGCCGACGTATTACGTAATTTGCCACAAGTCCCGAGACAAGTCCGACAGTTGCAGCTCCAAGCGTCACTAGCGGATTTATAGGGTAGCCATACAGCAGGCAACCGACAAGGTCCGCTACCGCGCCCGTTGCCGCACCGACAATCGGCCCGAAGCATATACCTGCAAACAGGATCGGCAGATTTTCAAAGCTGAGCCGTATTATTTCGGAGAACGGGTTGGGAATCTGCAAAAATTTTCCCAGGATGAAGCTCATAGCAGCCAACAATGCCGCCACCGTCATAATGCGCAGACTGCCGAACAGTGCAGACCTGCCTTTTTTGTTTTGCTTTTGAGACATATAAAAAACCTCCTTTTCCCCATACTCAATATGGCAAAAAAGAGGCTCGCCGGAATATAAGCGAAAAACCGTTCTGATTGCCGTATGAAGCGGGATGCAAAGCCATGACCGCAGGTTTCCCTTTCGTCCGGCTGACAACTCCCCGTTCATCCGGCACTTTACGCCCTGGCTCTTACTCTCCAAGCAATTTACACATATTTATTTGTGCAGTGAATATTATACACCCGTCCGCCACGACTGTCAAGGGGCGGACGGGATTTTTTGTTGAGATATCTTAATTTTTCACTTTCCCGGTCACTTAAGAGCGGCAAGTGAGCTGTTTATGTTCTGAAGCGCTTTCTCCATTATACGTGCGGCAGCTTTATAGCTGCTTGCCCAAGTATTGGTGGGAGCCTTGTTCTCGCAGATGTTGCGGAACAGCGAATAGGGGAAGTTCTGCAATTCGGTACAGAACAGACGTCCCATGTCTATGCTGACACCGTCACGAATGATATCGTACATTCTTGAAGCCTCGTTGTCAGATGAATATTTGAGCTTCATGGAAGTTTCAAACAGCATAGGAGTAACATTTCTGTAACCCTCGGAGCACAGGCACTCAAGTGTTGCGGCGGCCACCTCGGGATCCTTACAAGCTGCAGAGATTTCATACATTGTGAACGGGAATGCCATGCAGGTAACATACTTTTCCTGCTGTTCGTCAAACTTCGGAACAGGAACTATGCCATACTCAAAGGTTATGTCGTCCTTGCGGAGCAGGCCCATGTAAGAGCGGTCAAGTGTGAACAGCGTATTACCGAGTGAGAACACTGCACCGGTCGATCCGTGATAGCCGTCTTTACCGTTCCACATGAAGTTGTAGACATCTTCAAGAAGCTTTACGGTTTTTTCCGAGTTGAACGAGGAGGAAAGCACCAGCTGATCATTGGCGTCCTTAACTACTGTTTCAAGCCCTGCTCCGGTGAAGAAGGCATCGTAATGGATTGCTGCGGTACACAGACCATAGGAGTCATTCTGATCCTTGACACCGTCACCGTTATTATCACTGTACAGATTGGAAGCCATCTCCAACATCTTGGTATATGTCCACTTCTGATCGTCTACAAGCTCATATGGATTTTCGAGATTGTTGTCAATGATGATCTGCTTGTTAAAGAACATCGCATACATAAAGTGCAGCATATTTGTGGAAATATCGCCCGATGCAAAGTACAGCTTGTCGTTGATCGTTGCCTGGCTGATAAGAGACTCCGGCCACCAGGGCTTTTCAAAATCAAGGTAGCTCTGCGACAACATATCAAGTGCAAAGCCCTTGACAGCAACTGAAGCACCTGTCATGCTGTAGCCGGCAAAAATATCGTATTCGCCGCCGGACTTAATGCTGGCCTCTGCGGCCGTAATCCACGCAGACTGGTTGTTGAAGTCACCCTTTTCCTCTATGTATTTGAGCGTGATACCAAGTCTCGTCTCAGTATTGAGGTTGCGGGTATATATAGCATCGCTGACTATATCACCGGTTTGTTCCTTGACATCAAACTCGGGCTGTTCTGCATTCCAGCACATAATGGAAACCGTTTTGCCGAAATTAAGTCCGTCAGGCAGGTCGTCCTTGAGATAACCGTTTTCATCCACATTCCCTTCAGGCTGGTCGGTGGGAGTGTTTGTATCGCCCGGAGTGGCAGTGCTATCTCCGGATATATTTTCCGAGGGAGTAGTAGTATCTGAGTCATTGTTTTTGTTATCGGCACAAGCGATCAGCATAACCGACAGCATTAACAGCACCATAACAAATGCGATTGTTCTCTTCATGATATTTATCCTTTCTCAATTATTGGCCACCGTGTCATGTAGCCGTATTATAATATTATGATACATTTTGATTATAACTCACACGGCTGTAATTGTCAACATAATAATTAAAATAAGCCTTTTTAATAAACATTTCAGCCGAAAATATAAATTTTCAGTTGACGTTTCACCCAAAAAATGATAAAATTAGTCAGATAAACAACAAATAAAATCAAGGAGCATCGCTGAATGGAGCTTCCGAAAATACAGTACGCCCTTGAGCGTACACGCGAGGGCGAAGGAACAATAGTAACACATTCCCACTCGTCATGGGAGATCGTTTGTTACCTAAGTGGTTCGGGAAAAAGCCAGATAGGAAATACAATATACGAATACACTGCAGGAGATGTGTGCCTGATTCCGCCTGAAACCGGCCACAGTGAAATTAACACTGACAAAACGAGGCTCGTATTCTGCGTATTTGACCCAGTCGGATTTGAATGTCATGGCGGCCTGTATCATGGAGATGACGAAATATGCGATCTGGCCGAGCGCATAGCCCGCATAGAATACTCACACAACCGCACCGATGTAACAGTTGCCGCATTGTATCTTACCGTAATACTTGTTCGCCTGGGGAACAGTCTTCGTATCCCCGGAACCACAGACTCACGCGGTAACCGATCGTTAGACAGCGCCTGTCACTATATTTTTGATTACTTCAACACCGACATTGATCTCACCGAACTTGCCACATCGGTCGGTTACAGCTACGACCGTTTCAGGCATATTTTCCGTCAGCGTTACGGTCTGCCGCCTAAGCAAATGATACTTTTCAAGCGTATTGACGCCGCCAAGACACTGCTGCTCGGCAACGGAAAGATTGCAAATATTGCCCGGGAGTGCGGTTTTTCGTCGGCATCCCAGTTCAACACGGCCTTCAGAAAATCTCAGGGCATTACCCCGAGCCAATATCGGAAAAAATGCAGAAGCTCCGGCGAATAATCAAAAAAATCTCATAAAAAACGCGTAATACAAGAATAAATTTTCCCGCTGTGCCACAAACTAAATGTGATATATTACGTCTTTCAGACGGCACACATCGGGAGAAACATATCTATGGATCTGCAAAACGCCGCCCGAAGAGCGGCAACAAAACGCGCGTCGTACCGGGGTACACCGAAACGCCTGCTGGATATAATAACGGCTGGCCGCCGCAATACTCGTAACCGCACTGCCCATGCTTATCTGCGCACTTGCGATATATCTTGAGAGCGGTGGCCCTGTGATATTCCGTCAATGGCGGGTGGGAGTTGACCGCCGGCCGTTTTTGTGCTTCAAATTCCGCACTATGAGCAACGACGCACCTCACAACTGTGCCACAGCATCACTTGAATCTCCCGAGCGTTATATCACAAAGGTCGGCGCAATACTCCGGGCCACAAGTCTTGACGAGCTACCTCAACTGTTCAACGTGCTGCGCGGGGACATGAGCCTGATAGGACCGCGTCCGGTCATATGCGAGGAGCTGGAGCTTATCGGCCTGCGCGACCGACTCGGCGTCTACGGCATACGCCCCGGAATGACCGGACTTGCGCAGGTACGCGGCCGCGACTCGGTGTCGGTACGACGAAAAGCGGCATATGACGCACAATATTTGGAGCACATGTCATTTCCGTTTGATTTATGCCTGCTCGGACACACGCTAATCAATGTTATCGGACGTCGCGACATATGCGAGGGCGCGACCAAGGCTCAGGGAAAACCCGTAATATCCGCCCCACAAACGCTCAACAGGCAAAAGAGACCTCGGCATGGATAAACGCGCAGTCACGCGGTCGGCAGCAGTCGCAATAGGCGCACAGGGCATAACTACCGTGGTCAGTGCGCTGAGCGTACTGGTGCTTGCCGGGCGATTAGGAGAGCTACAGTACGGTCTGTGGCAGTTTTTTCTGCTTATAAGCTCGTATTCAGGACTTTTTCACCTGGGACTTTGTGACGGAATTTATCTCACGTGCGGCGGAATGAATTACAGCGAGCTTGATTTTTCACGGCTCGGTACGCTTTTGCGCGGCATGACGATATTCCAAATGATACTGGCAGGTGTTATATCTGCCGCGTCAACGTTTTTTCTGGGCGGCACACCAAAGCTATGGGGCGTAATACTGGCACTGATTTACATGCCGGTTTTCAATGCACACGCTTATCTCGGCTGTATTGCACAGGCAACCGGCCACTGCATACGGTACTCTGCGTCGGTGATGATTGACCGTGGCTGCTTTGCCTCGGGTGTCATTGGTGCTGCGCTTGCAGGGGCGGCAGATTTCAGAATTTACGCAGGGCTGTGCATCGGCGCAAAGCTGATTTCGGCGCTGTATCTGGCCGTTCGCTGTCGGGATATTGTGATGGCTCCTCACTGCCGGGTGGCGGGACTGCGCAATGAACTTGCCCCCGGATCGAAGTTGCTCGTAGCCAACCTTGCAGGCCAGCTGACAACAGGGGCACCTCGCTGGGCTATATTATGGCAGCTCGGCGAAGCTGAGCTCGGTCGGGTATCGTTGCTGATAACGCTGTCAGGTATGCTTACACAGCTTTCAGCTCAGCTTACCATGGTACTGTTCCCCGCCCTGCGGCGCGAAACGAGTAAACAGCTGGATGTCATATTAAACCGCATCGGGACGGCCGCGCGGTTGTTTTTGCCCGGACTGCTGCTACTTATGTGGCCTATGAGATTAGCCGTCAGCATCATTCTTCCCCGATACGCGTCCGTTTCATACCTGCTTGCAATCTTACTTCCCGCGGCAGTACTTGATGCACGTACACAATTGGTCGGCATTACAGAGCTGAAAGTAGTCCGCCATGAAAGGTGGCTGATGAGGTCCGAGCTTGCCTCCGGCATCACAAGCCTTGGCGTGTGCTTTGCCGTAGCGGCATTTTCACACGAGTGTATATCTATACTCATATGCGCCGCCTCAGTATCAGCAGTACGGTGCGTTTTTACAGAGATCATCTGCCAAAAGGCGTCAGGACGACCGCCCCTGCGTGAAGGTTCGGTATTCTGTGTAACAGAATTTGCCGTACTGTGTATGATATTCATACCTCTGAGCCTTACGGTGCCGCCAATTTCCGGATTTGTTGCCTTTGCTGCACTCTACATTATGTATATATTCACACACCGTCGCGAGCTTACACTGCTTCGCGCAATGCAAAGGTAAGCACTCAAAGCATCTCACACCTCACTCATTTGATATAGGGCATTGCCGCAAAAGCAGCAATGCCCTTCTTGCACGTAAATGCCCTGATTTCACAAAGGTATCGGAGCGCTCAGAAGCAAATAAAAGCACCGCCTGACCTGAAATCAACTTTCCCGGTCATGGCGGTGCCTGTTTGTCTGAGCAAAAGGAACGCACTCAACCGCGTGGATTGTATTCACATACAATTCCATATCAGTCTCACGCAAACTCCTCCGCATATTTTGCCAGTTCTTCAAAAACCCCGTCAGCGGCAGCAATTATATCACAGCCTCGATCCATGCGAAGCTCACTTCCGTCGAAGCACGATACGCGGCACCCCGCCTCAATCAAAATGACCTGCGCCGCAGCGTAGTCCCAGGGCTTCAGCTTTTTTGACATAAATACATCTGCCCGTTCCGACGCAAGCTGCATAAGATCGATCGCGGCGGCACAGATACGCGGTCAGTTCCAGACGGAGCAGATCAGCTGTTTGCTTTTTCATATTCGTAGATCCTTTCAATCTTGGGGGCGGAACGGGAGTTGGGATCGAAGGTGCAGCTGAGGTATTCCTTGACCATCATCTTGGCGACTTCGATGCCGGTGACCTGAGCGCCGATGGTGATGATGTTGGCGTTGTTGCTCAGCTGAGCGCGCTGGGCCTGATACACGTTGTTGACAACGGCAGCGTAAGCGCCCTTGACCTTGTTGGCGGCGATCATGACGCCGATGCCGGTGCCGCAGAAGAGGATGCCGCGGTCATACTTGCCGGAGGCCACGGCCTCGGCAACTTTGATAGCGGTGTTGGCGTAGATGGGATCGTCACTGCCGAAATCGGCGCATTCGTGACCGAGGGATTCAACATAGGCAATAATCTGCTGCTTCAGAGCAGTTGCATTGGGATCGCAGCCGACTGCAAGCTTCATTTTGAATACCATCCTTTCTAAAATGCTTTGTTTGTGCTTGTATATACAAGTTATTAGGATATTGCACTGTATCGGAAACCGTGCATAAGGTTGGTTGTGCCGTCGACCGGGTCAAGTATAAAGGCACGACCTGATGGGTCGTAGTTGTTGGCCTTGTTTTCCTCAGCTACAAAAGCTACACCGGGAAAAGCATCGGCAAGCCGTTCACGCAGGCGCTCCTGCACCGTAAAGTCAGACATAGTGACATAATCGGCGTCACCCTTGACGGTGACATTGTCAGACAACTCCCTATCCTCAAGCAGGTCGCCCGCTTCCAACACCAAACGCTTCATTGTTTCAAAAATTTCACTCATAGTACCACCAAACAATCATACTTTAAGCTATAATATATCATAAAACGCCCGGATTGTCAAGCGTATTATCAGGCTTTTACGATATTGTCGATATCTATCGGCAGAGGTGAGCAAAACGGTATCTCGCGCACACCAATGACTGGCACATGGTTCTGTTCCATGAGCCTCAGTGTGCGTATCATACCGGTGTTGTGAGAGTTCAATCCCTCTCCGCCGTCACTGTAATAAAAGCGATTACCTGCAGGCAGGAGCGCCAGGCGCGCACCAATTGCTTCATAGCATTTGTCTGACACATTACCGCAACCGTGATGTCCGATCTGAACAACGTCAGCGGACAGCATATCGCGGTGCTTCTCCAGCAATGCGTTGTTGCATACCCACTCGCTGTCAGATAAAAACAGTATTTTCTGACCGCCGACACACAGCCGCAAGACCGTGCTTGAATCGTTCATATTCATCTTAGGCAACAATTCACGTTCGACACACGCAGCTGTATGAACCACCTCGAAGCACAGTTCGTCAACACATATCTTATCCGATTCATTGAGCCTTATGACCTGAGCTCCCAAGGTACGGTCTGCGTTGGTCAGCGTTCCCCATACAGTACCAAGCCCCGGTATTTTTTCACAGGTGATGTCAGTGTAAAAATCCCGCTCAAGCAAGCCGTGATAAATACGTTCTACACGCACCCTGCGATCTCCGCCCAATGCCAGTTTGTTTAGCACGCCGTAATGGTCGGGGTGCATGTGCGTGATGAACCAAGCCGTCACGGTAGGAGTTTCAAGGCCGGATATCCTCCGCAATGCCGAAATAAGCACCTCGGTTTCCCCTGCCTGCCCACCGTCTATCACTACCAGCTTGCCGTGCGCGGTGCGGAATATCACAGACATCATGTTCCAGTTCAGCTCATCGGTAACAGGCAGCATGTACATGGAAGGCCCGTCAAAACGAGGAAGCTCCATATCGGACAGCTTTGCACGGGTGTAGTTGTAGCAATATTCCGCCGGAATTTCCGCATCCGGAGTGTACGGCGGAGTAATAAAAGCACCGCGCATAAAATCATATCCGAGTATCTTCTCGACAAAATGATATGCAGCGTATGCGGTTGCCATGGCACCGTCGTCAACATAACGGTAAGCCGAACGGTATTCCTCAGGCGGCGTTGCCGGAACACCAAGCCCCGTAACATACATGCGCGCACCAACCAGCCTGACGGTATATTCCCATACATGATCTCTGCTCCGCCAAAGCTGAAGTCCGTCTTCGTTCTCGCGGTTGGTACGTCCCACGGCTATCTCACACCCGGACGCGGAAGTGTTATCGGTCACGACTGGTAGCCTGCAACCGCACACCAAAGCGATGTTATCCCGGATGAAAGCGGCCGCACGCCGTTCATTGGGCACAGCGTCCGCAGGTATAACAATGGTATAATCCCTGATGTAATTCATTTTTGCCGCAATGCGGCCGCTATCGCCACGTACGTCACACGGGGCAAAGCGGCCGCACCCTTTCTTTTTCATTTTTTATAAGTCAGGTCGGTGATAGTCGGCGTGTGGTCGCTTCCGCTTATCACACTTGAGTTTACAAACGTCTGATAGTAATTGACCGTCGTATTTTGCGCGGTTACAAAAATGTGATCAATCATCGAACTGTTTTGGTTGGGGTAGGCATCAAGCTCATGCCAGGTATTGTAATTTGCGTCCTGCGTTTTGATGGCCAGCCGAACTGCGGTATCCATGTCACCGGAACGCAGGGTATTATATGCATCACTTCCGGTGGCAGAGTTCATATCTCCCATTACCGCAACGGGAACATTATATGTCTTTTCTATCATAGCTACTGCCGCAAGTATTTCAGTAGCATCCTGTACGCGGTACTTTTCGGCCTGCCCAGGCTCTCTGTACCAGGTCAGATGCGTGCTTATGACCGCAAATCTCAGTTTGTCAGATTTACGTTCAAATACGCTCCATGTGAACGACTTTGAAGACGACTTGTCACCGTCCGGCTTCTGTTTTACTGATTCAAACTGGTCATATCCCGAAGCCACGACATCATAAAGTGACGCTTTGTAATAAATCGGAGTATAGTTTGATGTCGCCGTGATATTGCCGAGAGAGGCTTCCGGCACAAACGGTACCTGAACATATCCGAACTCCTCAAGTCCGGAATCAAGGCTGTTGTGCCACTGAGCACTCATTTCCTGAAGGCACAGCACGTCGGGCGAGCACATGACATAACTGTCAAGCATTATATCAACACGCTTCTGAGAAAAGTTGTAAAAATAGACGTTGGAGGACATCAGCCGGACATCCGAGCCTTCGGTTTTGGGATACACACTGTAATACGACAGGTCTCCTACACCGCTCTCAATCTCTCCTGTCAGCGACAGTGTAGCTGGTGACGCCTTTGACTGCTGCTTTACAAACTCTTTTACGGCATTGCCCGCAACAGTATCACAGCCACCGGCAAAGATCAGACAGCCGTCTTTTACGCAAATGATATAATCCAAGCTGGTGGGAAGCTTTGATGTCTTGCCGTCGTAATAGTCACCCGCAACTGCACGGCCGGTATTGCCGATAAGGATTTCGTGCTCACCGACAGGACGTCCTGCGGCCGAAGTGGCCTTATAATACGGCAGAACATAACCGGTCAGCTCGGCAATTCCCTCGCTGAGCAGCTGTGCCGCCTCGGCGTTGGAATCGCTGTAAATTATAGTGAACTCTCTGATGTCGGTGCCTCCCACAGTAAATTCGCCGGTAACATATGTCGAAAGCCGCATGTAATCGTGCGTTGACAGTATGCCGGCTGTGCCGTCCTGCATATCCGGCTCGTTTGCTTTGATGTAATCGTAAAATCTGTTGAGCGCACGGATAGTATTATCCTGAGTTTTTCCGGCGATGACTACGTAATCTTCTCCAATAACGAAGCCATAATCGCGGTATTTCAGGCCGGCGATAAATTCATCGGATTCGGCGCGTCCCGTGTCGCCTATCAGAATTTCGGGAGTTCCGAGATCCGGTAAAAGTGCGTTTACCGCCTTGGTATTCCCGCCGGTGAACTCGTTTATTCGGTTGGCAATAAGCTCGATAGTGGCATTTACAGAAGAGTCCAGCCCGTCCTCGTATACAATACGGCATTGCTTGCCGTCCTGAACGTAGCCAAAGAACACTACCGGAACAGGCTCCGGAGTGGTACTGTCGCCGTTTGGCGCTTCAGTGCCGGACGTAGTGCCGGACGGAGCGTCAGGGGTGGTTGACGGCGTTGGGCCGGAGCGGTTGTCACACGAAACAAGCGTCAGCGTCAACACCGCAAGTAATATGCAGATTATTTTTTTCATGCTCATTATTTTAAAAGCTCCGGGGCGGCCATTATTTCAGGCCGCTCCGGAAAACAGTTCAGTGCTTCTTTCTGATAATGGGAACAACCGCGACCAACAGCAAGGGCAACAGTGCAGTCACTGCGGAGCCGCAGCCTCCTTTTTTGGGTGCCTCAGTTGTGGAGTCAGCGGGTGTCGCTGTTGTGGTATCGGCAGGTGCCGCCGTTGTGGTGTCGACAGGAGCCGCTGTTGTGGTGTCAACAGGCGCCGGAGTCGTAGTATCGACAGGCGCCGGAGTAGTGGTATCAACCGGTGCTGCTGTTGTGGTATCTGCGGGTGTGGTGTCAGCGGGAATTTCGTTTACAAACTTCAGCAAGTGGGGAACGAAGCTTGCGCACCAGCCGTCCTCAGCCATGATGACTGCCTTGCTCAACTCATCCAGTATGCAGCGATAGCGCATTTCGGCGCTGTTACCGTTGCTGTCAAATGACTTGTTGAGGAAGTGAATGTACATGGTGTCTCCCAAGCTTTCCAGTCCTGCGAGCGTCGCCACTTCTTTTTTGATTATTTTGGCTTCATATACAGTAATGCCTGCGGTATTATCGCGGAATCCGGCAACGCTGTCATATATTTCGGAGTGATAGCTGGACTCATATTTGCCGTCTGAACTGTATGTCATAACAGTGTTGGCTTTGAACGCAGCTCCGCTCTCGTAAAGGTTAAGAGTCAATGTCTGGCGGTTCATGCTGTGATAGAATCCGGGGTCGGTGTTGAAACCAAGCGAAAACGCCATGTATGTTCCGGAAGCACCGCCCTCAACACGGTACTGATAATAAGGTTCCTTGACCTCAAAGCCGACGTAAATATTTTCATCATCCATGGAAATAAACACCTTGATGTACTCGGGATATGCCGAGAAGCCATCAGTACCGTAAGAGACGCCCTTGGTGTTGGCATCAAAGGTGAAAACATTCTCATACTCACCGTCGGTTATAATACCATCGATGCTGGGGATGTTACCGTTCTTGAGAGCGTAAAGCGTCTGCTGACCATATTCGGCATAGTTTGTCGGATCACTTTCAGCAGCAACTGCCATTGTGAAAACGCATACAAGCATCAGGCAGACTATCATCACGGAAATAATTTTTTTCATGATTCGGTTCTCCTTTTTTGATTTGTGATTTGTTTGTTATTTATCAGCGTTCTTCTCGATGTTTTCAACCAGAGTTGCAAGCTTTTTGGCGTAAACACCGGACGTAGCCTTGCTTATAGACATATAGTTATTATTCTTGCTGTTGACAACATTTTTAAGCTCGGCAAGTACGCCGATCTCAGAGTTGAATATCTGACCAAAGTCAAATATAACCGTGTCATACATGATGTCCAGCATCTTTGAGGTAGCCTCTTCCTTGGCATACTTGACCTTAAGAACTATCTCAAAGTAAACAGGCTGCAACGAACGATATGATTCGGCGGCCAGTGCCTCGGTTATGTAGCCGTTCTGTTCAAGACTTTTAACATCAGTAGGGATACAGTACATATGCATACCGGACTGAACAGGAGTGTAATATCTTCCCTGCGACTCGCTGTACATAGGCATGGGCACTATACCGTAGGTCTCCATGTTGTCCTTGTAGTTGGTCTGACCCCAATACAGCCACCGATCAAGGAACAGTATGTTGCCCTGCGTAAAGTCCGGCTCCTTGCTGCTCGGGCTACGGGCATAATCAGAGTTATACATCATATCGATGAGTTTACCGACAATTTCATGGTTTTTCTCGGCGTTGATGCTCAGCTCCACATCACCGGAGGCGTTGCGTGTAACGAATTTGGAACCGGTGGAATAATAATAGGCGTAAATCGAATTGGTCGTGTCGGTGAAGGCCAGACCGTATCTGTCATCATCGTCCTTGACACCGTTACCGTTGTCCCTGTATGCGTTGGAGGCAAGGCGCATCATTTCTTCCCACGTCCACTTGTTTTCAAGTACGGTATTATAAATGTTGTATCCGCTTTCGATTTCCTCAAGCATGGGAGTATTAACGAAAATACACTGCATTGAGTATATCATGGACAAAGACAGACTGCCGACCGCGAAATAGTTGGCATCACCGACCGTCAGCTCGTCAACCATGTTTGATGACCACCAAGGCTTGTCAAAGTCCAACTGCTCAACATTATTGAGGTTAGTGAGCAGGCCTGTAGTCGCCATAGAGGCGATAGGCGTCGAGAATCCGGCGATAAGATCGTACGCGCCGTCACCGGTCATAATGCTGGCCTTGATTTTGGGAAGCGTGACAGAGGCATAGTCTGCCCATGTGCCCTCGGCAATTATTTTGAGGCGTATACCGAGGCGATCCTCAACAGCCAGATTACGCTCGTAGATGGCGTTGGACAGATGATCTCCGTTCTGGCTGTCCGCTTTCCATTCGTACTGCTCAACGTTACCTCTGGTGTGGACCGTAAATGTGCGGTCGTTGTAGTTGAGCTCCGGGATACCGTCATCGATGATTACACGGCCGTACTCATCAAGCTCAACACCGGTAGTATCTGAAGGTGTCTGTGTATTGCCGCCGGGAAATTTGGTAGTTGTGTCTGCAGTGCTTCCGGACGGATTGTCTGTGTTATTACATCCGACAACAAAGCCGACCGTCAAAGCAAGCAACAGCACCAGCGCCACAAGACTTTTTGATGTGTGTTTCTTCATTAGCTATTCCTTTCCTAAAAAAATTTATCCGGGGGTGTTTGTTTGTCCACTGAAAAGAGAGCTTAATGTGTCTCATTCCATGCACGGCGCACAGCCGACATCATTTCCTCCGCCATAGCGGCACGGTCGGCTGCTTTGCAAATGCCGCTGCTTGAACCAGAAGCCTCGGCTCCGGCACGAATGATATTATAGCAGTCATTTCCACAGCTGATTCCTGCCGACGGCAGCACCATTATATCGGGATTTACCGACTTGACCAGCCGTATGCAGGCATCCACATACTCTCGGCCGACGGAAATACCGGTACCGATCAGTTCGCTCGGCTCGGCAACTATTATGTTAGGTGAAAGCTCTGCCACGGCACGTATCTCGTCCTCACTGTCAGCGCAGACCATTGTGGCAAGCCCCACCTCATCGGCACGGCGTATCGAGGCTGCAATTTCGTCCAGCGACAGCTTGTGCTCGGCATGGTTGAGCATTACTCCCACGGCACCGGTCTCCTTGACCGCCTCGGCGAGCACACTGCCCATTCCCCGCCCTACCGGAATACTGTCCATGTGTTGTGCATAAACATGGATCCGTTCCGACGTGTTTGAAGCAATAAGCCTGAGGTCTGTGGTCTGCGGGTCAAGCACCACATCCATTTCATATTTCTGCGCTATGCGGTCAATAGCCTGTGCCAGCTTCAGCAGCTCATTACCGTACATATAGGCTTTTGGCCCAAATTCAAAAAATGGTTTTGAAATCTTGTAGTTTTTATACATTTGTGATACCGTTTGTTTGGATCTTTCTGAAATCAGTTTTTATGATTGAGTTTCTCGCCCACAGCTCCGCCCGGATGAATGAGTCCGAACTGTCCTCCGACAAATCCGGTTTCCACTATAAGTGCCGACAGCATCGCATCAAAAAGTGCAACCGGGGCGACAAAGCTCGAGGTCGCCATAAGGCCGGTAGGATCGCTTTCTTCAATATCGTGTATGAGCAGTGTAACATCGGCTGCGCGGGCCAGCGGAGAATCCGCATTTTCAGTCAGCACGATCAGGCTGGCTCCTTTTTTCTTTGCAATATCTGCCATGGGAATAAGCTCTCCCGTCTTGCCGCCTCGTGTGACAAGCACCAGAACATCGCCGGGCTGTATGTAACCCATACCGCCATGCACTGCCTCACCGGACGGCATGAACATACCGCTTTTATTGATGCAGCACAAGCAGTGGGCGAATTTTTTGGCCGCAATGCCTGAGTTGCCGCAACCGCCGGTCATTATGCGCGGAGCCGCCGCCAGCAGGTCAACTGCTCTGCCGAACGCCTCCTCGTCCAACCGGTCAAGCACCGACAGCATGGTTTCGGCTTCTTTTTTTATCGAATGACGCGCCGCGTCAATAGCTCCGTTCTTCATGTTCAAATTCTGTCCTCAAGCTGATAGGTGTAGTGAATATCCTCGGCCTTTTCTTCCTCGGTGAACTTGTGCAGTGTGTTGATCGTTTCGCCGTTCTTCCACTTGCGATCTTCAACGTCCTCAGTAGTTCCCATAACGGTTATGTTGACCTGTCTGTGACGTGCGCGGACCTGGTCCCAGTCAATGAAGTAAATGTGTGCGAACTCACCGCCGTCAAGAACTCCGTCCTTGATGGTCATGGCCCCACTGCGGCCGAAAAATACCGAGCGCAGATGTCCGTCGGTGTTCATGCTGGTGAAGTCACCCGGCTCACCGACATATCTGCCAAACTGGGCGTGAATAGGACCCGGGTGGCGGTACTGATGCTCCTCGCGAAAATCGGGAACCAGCTTGCGCATGATGTCAAGCAGGTCGTGCTGGAGGTACTCGAGATCGAAGGAATCGATGTCGTGCGAGCACTCCTGAACCATAACAGAACAGGTGGTGTGATGGGAAGCTATAGTCACGGTGCCGTTTTTGACTCCTGACATTTTGACGATCTCCATTACCTCGCGGGAAATGTCATGGAAGGTGGGGATCCATCCTCTGGACTGAAGCTCAAGCTCTTTTTGATAAACCTTGAATTCCATTGTGTGTAACTCCTTGATATGTTAAAAATTATATTTCCTGAACGGCGATACCGAGTATGCCGCAAAGATCGCGGATTATCTCGCGGTTATCACCGTGAGTGATTATGTAATGCTGGCAGGCAACCGCCTCAGCGAAAGCAGGAACATCCCGCAGTGTTATCTCAAGTCCGGGAAGCTGAGGGGCCGGCTGTGCCCAGCCGCACTCCTCCCACTTTGGTGGGGTTTTACCTTCACCGAGCAGGAGCTGCATGGTATATTTGCCATCGGCACAGGTCATGCGGCACATAGTAACGGTTCCCGGCTTAACCTTGGAAACATTGAGTATACCCTGAGACAGCTCGCCGAACGCTGCAGGCATAACGGTTACATCACCGTCTACCACGCCCGCGGGCACAAAGTCAGGCACACCTGCCAAAACACTGTTCTCGAAAAACTCATAAAACTCAAGATACGCAGCAGGCTGACCTGTAAGTGCCTTCATTATCAGCTGTGTTACGCAGCCCAGTGAGTCGTTCTCGGGAATGGTGCAGTAGCCGTCCTCACCAAGTAGCATAAAAATGGGAGCCGGAGGGTAGCCGAGCAGCTTTTTGAAGCCGTCGACATCCTTGAGTGAAATGGCACCGAAGTGTCTTTCCTCTGCGATCTGCTTAACGGCCAGATAATAACCTGCCGCCTTCATCATAGCCGAGTCGTCAGCCTCACTGAGGAACTTCCACTTTTTGATGCGGTTGTCAACCACTTCGCGTTTTTCTGCCTCACTGAGCTTATTATATCTCTGCTCGACCTCAAGCAACTCGAAGGTCTCGATCTCAACGCCGGTTGTGCGCTTGAGCGACATACCGTCGTACAGTATGCCGTACAGCTGCATATCCCGGTAGCCGCCCATACCTGCCTTGGCCGAACGCAGATATTTCGCGGCGCTCGCGGCGCGGCAGAAGCCGGCTACTTTTGCGGCATTTGAAGGACGGCCGATTATGTCGTAGAAATAGCGGAATTTATAGCCAAGCCCCTCAAATGTGGCGCGAAGCGCAGTTGTGCCGGCCTGATCGGCTGTTGTAACCAACCTTCCGTCCTCGTACCAGCCGCACAGTCCCCACAACGCCATGGGAAGATGGCGGTATCTCTCGGTGATCTTGATAACGGCATGAGACGGTATCCACCCGGCAATGCAAATGACAAGTGCATCAATGTCCTGCCCTTCAAGCACGGACAGCGCACGGGCGATATCCTTTTCCTCATAGTCGTCGGAAATGGGATAGCAGGACAGCGTATCGACCCCGGCCTGCTTAAGCTCAGCCTCTGCGGCGGAGCACTTACGGATTATGACATCAACCGGTGTGTTGACCTCTCCAAATCCGAGAAAAGCACATTTGCTCATTATTATATATCCTTTCAAACCAATTATTGTTTCATTGTTTGCGCACATTCAGTTTTGCGTCAAGGCTGCGGTAGGCATCATACGCAGAGGTATAATCGGCACCGCTGGGGGTAATACGCCGTCCGACGCCCACTGCACTTTTAACCGCATCGTCAAGTGAAGCATACGCGCCGGCTCCTACACCGGCAAGTATCGCCGCGCCGAGGCAGGCCGTTTCGGACTCGGTCGGAACACCGAGGCAGAATCCGGTGACATCGGCCTTTATCTGCGGCCAAAGCGTACCTGCTGCACCGCCTCCGGTTATACGGATCTCCCTGCCCTGTCCCGGAGTAAGACCGATATAGTCAAGGTCGCTCTTAAGCATAAATGCAACCGACTCAAGTATTGCACGAACGAAATGCCCCCCGCCATGCGCCAGTGTAAGGCCGTAAAAGCAGCCTTTGGCATCGGGGTTATAGACCGGCAAAGATGCGGCAGAAAAGTCAGTCCGTCGCAACCGGGTGCAACCGCCCCGGCTAACTCGTCCAGCTCGCGGAAGCTACGGCCCGGCATTAAAACGTCCCGGAACCACTTGAGAGCAACACCTGCGGCACTCGACCACAACAGCCGGCAGTACATGCCGTCAAGCGCATGCAAATGACACGGAATTATACTGTCCGGCGTGTAATCGGGAATCGAAGTGCACGGGGCACAAACTGCCATTATCGTTCCGGTCATCTCACTGACCTGCCCGGGGTGCGATACTCCGGCGCCTATAGACCCGGCTATCTGATCCAGAGCACCAGCCACCACTTTTATACTGCCGTAATTTCCGACGCAGGTTCCGCACGGCACTATCTGCGGCAGTACATCGGATGACACGCCGATAAATTCAAGCATTTCGTCCCACCAGCGGCAGCAACGGATATCAAAGTAAACCGACGATGACTGAAGCGTCCTTTCACTCACGAAGGCTCCGCACAAATCCCTGATTATCCAATCTTCCAGTAAATAAACATGCCGTATCCGGTCAAAAAGCTCCGGGCGGTTGTTTCTGAACCACAACAGCTTTGAAGCAGGCCATCCGCCAGTGATTTCTGGCTGTCCTGTAACCTCATAAACGCGCCGTCGGCCAAAGTGCGCATCAATAGCAGCGGCTTCGGCGGTCGCGCGGCAATCCATCCAGTTTATGGCGGGGCAAAGCGGACGGTCATCCGCATCG
>URHI01000007.1 GCA_900547565.1 uncultured Eubacteriales bacterium
TGCCGGTATTCAGACGGCTTTGGACATTGCAGATGCCGGATTTGAAGTGGACATTGTTGAAAAGCAGCCCACTATCGGCGGTAAAATGGCGCAGATAGACAAGACATTCCCGACGCTGGACTGCGCAGCCTGCATACTTACCCCTAAAATGGTGGAAGCTGCGCAGAACGAAAAAATTCATATTTATTCTTACAGCGAGGTCACAGCAGTCAAAGGCTTTGTGGGTAATTTCGATGTAACCATAAAGCGCAAGGCGAGATATGTAAAAGAGGATATATGCACAGGTTGCGGGCTGTGCACCGAAAAGTGTCCTCAGAAAAAGGTTCCCAACGAGTTCAACCTGGGCATGGATAACCGCCGTGCAATTTATATTCCGTTTGCACAGGCAGTGCCCAAGGTTGCGGTCATCGATCCCGACTACTGCAACATGCTTAAGAACGGCAAGTGCGGCGTATGTGCCAAGGTCTGCTCGGCGGGAGCGATAGACTACAATGCCAAGGACGAGTTTGTTGACGTCAAGTACGGCGCTATCGTGGCGGCTACCGGCTTCAATCCCATAAAGGTTGACGCTTATGACGAGTTTGCTTACTCTCAAAGCCCCGATGTCGTTACGTCGCTTGAATACGAGCGGCTGATGAATGCCGCCGGACCCACAGCGGGTACGCTTCTGCGTCCATCGGACGGTAAGCATCCACATACAATCGTATTCGTTCAGTGTGTAGGCTCGCGTGAATCGGGCGATTCCTCCAAGTGCGGTAAGCCGTATTGCTCAAAAATCTGCTGCATGTATACCGCAAAGCACGCTATGCTTACACGTGAAAAATATCCCGATACCGATGTCTATGTGTTTTACATAGATGTACGTACGCCCGGAAAGAACTTTGATGAGTTCTATCGCCGTGCAGTGGAGCAGTACGGTGTTCATTACATCAAGGGTATGGTCGGTAAAGTAGTGCCCGAGAACGGCAAGCTGAAGGTCCAGGCCTCAGATCTGCTGGCGGGTGAGCAGCTGCATATCGATGCAGATATGGTCGTGCTTGCCGCCGCAATTGAGCCGGATAAAACTGCCCGCCCCCTGGCAACCCTGCTGACTGCCAGCATGGATACCAACGACTTCTTTACCGAGGCACATCCCAAGCTCCGTCCCGTGGAAAGTCCCACTGCCGGTGTGTTCCTGTCCGGATGCTGCCAGGGTCCCAAGGATATTCCGGAAACCGTTGCACAGGCGGGCGCCGCCGCAGCCAAAGTAATAGGACTGCTGGCCAAGGACAGTCTGACCTGCAATCCCTGCGTTGCTCATTCTGATGAGCTTATGTGTTCGGGCTGCTCGCAGTGCGAAAAGGTATGTCCCTACGGTGCAATCACTTATATTGACAAAGAATTCAGAATGCCCGATCGCACCACCAGAGTACGCCGCGTAGCTCAGGTTAACGCAGCAGTCTGCCAAGGGTGCGGTGCCTGCACAGTGACATGTCCTTCCGGTGCGATGGATCTTAACGGATTCTCTAACAAACAGATCATGGCGGAGGTAGATGCGATATGCCGGTAAATGAAACATTCAAGCCCAAAATCGTGGCTTTCTGCTGTAACTGGTGTTCTTATGCCGGAGCCGATCTGGCAGGAACCAACCGTCTGACTTATCCTGCTGACGTCAAGATCATCCGTGTTCCTTGCTCATGCAGGGTAAATCCCATGTTTGTGCTCCGGGCGTTCGGCCGCGGTGCCGACGGTGTTATCATATGCGGATGTCACCCCGGCGATTGCCATTATACCTCGGGCAACTATTATGCCCGTCGCCGCATGACTCTGCTGTTCTCCATGCTGGATTATCTCGGCATCGAGCGCGAGCGTACCAGAGTAGAATGGGTGTCAGCAGCAGAAGGTGCAAAGTTTGCCGAAACAATGAATGACTTTGTGGCCGCGGTCACAAAGCTGGGTGAAAACAAAAGATTGGAGGACCTGAGATGCAAGAAGCAATGAAAAAGCGTGCCGTAGAGCTGCTTGAGAGCGGTCAGGTCAACCGGGTACTGGGGTGGACTGCCGGGGAGTTTTGCTATGACGTGACTCCCGCAGTATTCAACAGAGTCGAGGACATCAACAATGGCTTGATCTACACCCCGTTCTGCGGAGCAAATCTCTCAAAGTATCTGGTTAAGGAAACACTGAAGGACGGCAAAATACTGGTGTTTCTGAAGCCCTGTGATACTTACAGCTTCAATCAGCTGCTCAGCGAGCATCGTGTTGACCGCGAAAAGGTTTACGCCATCGGCGTGCCCTGCGACGGTATGGCGGATGTTGAACGCCTTAGAGATAATAAAATAACGGGCATAAAGAGTATAGCCTTCAACGGTGACCTCGTGACAGTCGAAACCGTCTACGGGACCCGCGAGGCGAATAAGGCTGATATTCTTGCTGCCCGCTGTGCTGAGTGCAAGTCTCACAAGCATGTCGCATATGATGAACTGCTTGGAGACGAGGGTGTCGTGCTGGACAGCCATCGCTTTGATATGGTGGAAAAGTTAGAGAGCATGAGCGCTGACGAACGCTTTGCGTTCTGGCGCGGTGAGCTGTCACGCTGTATCAGATGCAATGCCTGCCGCAATGTCTGCCCGGCCTGCACATGTGAGAAGTGTGTATTTGATAACGCTGAATCGGGCGTTGAAAACAAGGGGGCGGCTGACAGCTTTGAGGAAAATATGTTCCACATTATCAGAGCATTCCATGTGGCCGGTCGTTGCACCGATTGCGGCGAATGTTCCAGAGTGTGCCCCGAGCACATTCCGCTCCACCTGCTGAACCGTAAGTTTATCAAGGATATTAACGAGCTTTACGGTGATTATCAGGCCGGTGAAACGGTAAATGAGCGCGGTCCGCTGGTCAGCTACACCACTTCGGATGCCAATCCCTCAATAGTTCGCGAAAGGGGGAACTGCTGATGTTTAAGTTAGAAAAATCACGCATAAACGAGCTGTTTGCGGCCATTGCAGCGGATGCTGTGCTGTATTTGCCTGTGGACGTTGAAAACGGCGGTGCACGCTATGAGCAGTGGCACGACGGAGCTGTGCTGTCCAAAGCAATGAATACCCGGCGCAGTGCAAAGGATTTCTTCTTTCCGCAGACCGAGGACCTGGTTGCATTCAAGGTGGAGGGCCAGAGTATTCAGGTTATCGATACGCGCAAGCCGTCCGATGACTTTGTAATTTTCGGTGTGAGGGCCTGCGACGCCGCTTCCTTCTCCATTTTAGACAGAGTTTTTCTGTCTGATCCGGTTGACACTTACTATGCTGAGCGCCGCAAGCACGGTGTTATAATGACAATGGCTTGCACGGCCCCCGAGGAGTCCTGCTTCTGCACAGCCTTTGGAATTGACGCCACCGCTCCGGGCGGTGATGTAAGCTGTTGGATGGATGACAGCAGCCTCTATCTTGAGCCGATTACCGAAAAGGGAAGAGCGCTTGTTGAACGGCTGTCCGGTATGCTTGCCGAGTGTGACAGCTCGGCTGTTGCGGCACAGGCTGCGGCAACACGTGCCATTATGGAGCAGTTGCCTTTGCACGATCTCAAGCCTGACGACTTCACACAAAAACAACTTGAGGTCTTCAAGTCGGATAAATGGGCTGAGTTGTCACAGTCCTGTCTCGGTTGCGGAAGCTGTACATTTGTATGTCCCACCTGCCAGTGTTATGATATCAAGGATTTTGATACCGGTCACGGTATTCAGCGTATGCGCACGTGGGACAGCTGCATGTACTCTGAATTTACAAAAATGGCGGCCGGCAATCCCCGCCTGACACAGCTCGAGCGCTTCCGTCAGCGCTTTATGCACAAGCTGGTGTATTTCCCAATGAATAATGACGGTGTTTACGGCTGTGTGGGGTGCGGCAGGTGCCTGCGCAAATGTCCCATTTCAATGAACATAGTCAAGGTAATGAAGGCACTTGGAGGTGAGTACAATGACAAATGAGCAACTGATTCCCGGCATAGCCGTGGTAACTGAAATACGTCAGGACACCCCCGATGTCAAGACCTTCCGAGTTGTCGGACTTGACGGCAAAAAGCCGTTGATACACAAGCCAGGTCAGTGTGCCATGGTGTCTATCCCGGGCGTGGGTGAAGGTATGTTTTCTATCACCTCATCTCCTACAAACGAGGATTTTCTCGAGTTTTCCATCAAAAAGTGCGGATGTCTTACATCGTGGCTGCACCGTATAGAGCCGGGACAGCAGATCTGTGTTCGCGGCCCTTACGGTAACGGTTTTCCGGTAGATACCGACTTTGTCGGGAAAGACCTGCTGTTCATTGCGGGCGGTATCGGACTTGCACCGTTGCGTTCGGTAATTAACTATTGTCGCCATTACCGTGACAGATACAAGCACATTGATATCGTATACGGCTCCCGTTCCATGGACGACCTGGTCGATTATAAGGAGATCATAGACGAGTGGACAAAGGACAAGGATATAACCGTATACCTGACCATTGACCGCCCTCAAGAGGGGTGGAACGGTCACGTAGGCTTTGTCCCCAACTATGTCAGCGAGCTGTGCTTTGAAAAGAGCAGAACCGTTATACTGTGCGGTCCCCCTGTTATGATCAAGTTCACGCTTGCGGGACTTACGGTCCTTGGCTTTGAAAAGTCACAGATTTATACCACAATGGAAATGAAAATGAAGTGCGGAATCGGCAAATGCGGTCGGTGCAACATCGGTAATAAGTACGTCTGCCATGACGGGCCGGTGTTCCGCCTCGATCAGCTTGACGAGCTGCCGGATGAGTATTGATAAGGAGAAATTGAAACCATGCAAGATATGGTAAATGTTTACCTGATGGGTAAAAAGTATTCAGTTCCGTCCAGCCTGACTATAATGGGCGCAATGGAATATGCGGGTTATCAGCTGGTCCGGGGCTGTGGGTGCCGTTGCGGCTTCTGCGGTGCCTGTGCTACTATCTACCGCATCAAGGACGACAGAGAGCTTAAGGTCTGCTTGGCCTGCCAGACGCAGGTACAGAACAACATGTATGTTGCTACATTGCCCTTTTTCCCGCTGATAAAGCAGGTGTATGATATAGAAAAGGTCAAGCCTGAGGAACAGATAATGATGCAGCTCTATCCCGAAATATACAGCTGTATCGGCTGTAATGCCTGCACAAAGTCGTGTACGCAGGGCCTCAACGTTATGCAATACATAGCGTATGCTCAGCGCGGTGAATTTGAAAAGTGCGCTGAGGTTTCGTTTGACTGCGTAATGTGCGGAGTTTGCTCATCGCGTTGCCCTGCCGGTATTTCTCATCCGCAGGTAGCACTGCTGGCAAGACGCCTTACAGGCAAGTATCTGGCTCCCAAGAGCGAGCATCTCGAGGAGCGGGTTCGTGAGATCAAAAACGGTGACTTCAATGAGTTGCTTGAAAATCTCATGGGAAAGCCGGTCGAGGAGCTTAAAGAGCTGTACAACAACCGGGTAATAGAGAAATAAGGGGGCACATAAAATGTTAACACAGGAAATGCTTGACTCGATCAAAAAGGTGGAGGCTACCCGTGCCTCCCGTATGGGCGTGGAGCCGAGAAGAATGTCCCCCGAGGAAAAGGACGCTCTGCTGAAGGAGTTTCACCCAGACTATATTCAATCTCAGTTTACAAAGCTGTCGGTTGGCCCCAACAAGGGAGAGAAGGTCCCGCTGGAGCTTGCCGCCATGCTTCAGGCAAACAGCCGTATTAAGCCCACTGATGTGGATCTGGAGCATCCGGATTATGACGTTGACGTGCTGGTCATTGGTGGCGGAGGTGCAGGTTCGTCTGCGGCCATTATGGCGCACGAAAACGGTGCCAATGTTATGATTGTTACCAAGCTGCGTCACGGCGATGCCAATACCATGATGGCTGAGGGCGGTATACAGGCTGCCGACAAGCCGGGCGACTCACCGGCTGTGCACTATATCGACGCACTGGGCGGAGGACATTTCAAAAATGTCCCCGAGTTGCTCTGCAAACTGGTTTCGGAAGGTCCGGAGTCTGTTCAGTGGCTTAACAATCTCGGCGTGCTGTTTGACAAGGATGCTGACGGAACCATGATCACAACACACGGCGGCGGAACGTCCCGCAAGAGAATGCATGCTGCCAAGGATTATACCGGTGCCGAGATCATGCGGGTACTTCGTGATGAGGTAATCAACCGCGGTATTCCGGTAGTTGATTTTACTTCTGCCATCGAGATTATTCTTGATGAGAACGGCCGTGCCGCCGGTGCAGTGCTCATGAATATGGAAACCCATGAGCTGCTTGTTGCCCGTGCAAAGACGGTGGTTATCGCTACCGGAGGAGCCGGACGCATGCACTATCAGGGCTTCCCAACTTCTAATCACTACGGCGCAACAGCCGACGGTCTGGTGCTGGCTTACCGTGTCGGTGCACCTCTGCTGTACGCATATACGCTTCAGTATCATCCTACGGGTGTTGCATATCCTTCACAGATCTACGGTGCGCTCGTGACTGAAAAGGTTCGTTCTATCGGCGCTATGCTGGTCAACAAGGACGGCGAGGCATTTATGCACCCGCTGGAAACCCGTGACGTGTCGGCGGCCTCCATTATCCGTGAATGCAAGGCACGCGGCAAGGGAGTGCCGATTCCCGGTGGCGGATACGGTATCTGGCTTGATACGCCTATGATCGAGTTGCTCCACGGCGATGGAACAATTGAAAAGCGTATTCCCGCAATGCTCAGAATGTATCTCAAGTATGATATCGATATGAGAAAACAGCCTATTCTGATTTACCCCACATTGCATTATCAGAACGGCGGTATTAAAATCGCGGTTAACGGCATGAGCGACGTTGAAAACCTTTTTGTTGCCGGTGAAGCCGTCGGCGGTATTCACGGTGAAAACAGACTGATGGGTAACTCGCTGCTTGATATTATCGTATTTGGTCGTAACGCAGGTGTAAATGCTGCTGCAAAGGCTAAGCAGACAAAGGTCGGCAAGCTGACGCTGGATCACATCGATCGTTTTGCCGCCGAACTCAAGGCCGCAGGTATACAAACAGACCTTGTTTCTCCCATGCTCCTGCCCCGGTATACGCACGGAAATCCCAAATACGAGGCTAAATGAGAAGGGAGCACTGACTGATTATTATGCTGAACGATTTATTTTCCATGGGCACCACCTCGGTGGTGCTCATGGGAGCATTCCTTATCTGCCTTATCGGATATGCTATAGGAAGCATCAAAATAAAAGGCGTTTGCCTCGGTACTGCGGGTGTTTTCCTTGTAGCCCTGCTGTTCGGATACCTGTTTACGCTTGAAGGACTCAATGACATTCCTCTTTTGAGCAAGTTTTACATTGAAGGCTCCAAGTCCTCTGCCGTATCCAACTACAAGTTTATCGAGAGTGTCGGGCTGGTGCTGTTTGTAACGGCAGTCGGTTTTATCGCAGGTCCAAACTTTTTCAGAAACCTAAAGAAGAATGCTAAATCGTACGTTCCGTTGGGTGCGATCATAATCGCGATCGGTGCCGCACTTGCGGTTGTCTTTGCATTGATACCGGGTATCGGTTCGGATTACAGCACCGGTATACTGTCCGGCGCACTTACTTCAACTCCCGCATTTTCAGCCTCCAAGCAGGTAGCAACGGAGGAGGGAATGGTAGCACTCGGACACGCAGTTGCATATCCTTTCGGAGTTATCGGAGTAGTGCTGTTTGTGCAAATTGTTCCTAAGCTGCTACATGCCGATATGCAGGTTGAGCGCGGCTACATACACGGAGACGTTCCCGGAACCGAAGCGCCTGTAAAGCAGAAAAAAGAGGGTCGGCGGATCGTGCTTGACGAATTCGGATTTGGTGCGTTCGGTCTTGCCGTCGTACTGGGAATACTGCTTGGCTCCATTAAGATCCCGCTGACCGGCGACGGCTTTTCCGGGGCATGCTTCTCGCTCGGCAACACGGGCGGGCCACTGATAGTGGCTTTGATATTGGGGCACTTTGGCCATTTAGGACATATCAGCGTGAAGATCTCTGACTCGACTCTTAAGGTCTTCCGTGAGTTCGGACTTATGCTGTTCCTCATCGGTGCCGGTGTCGAGGGCGGTGTTGAGCTTGTTTCACAAATCCAGGCATCTGAGTACGGAGCGATGCTGGTTGTTTACGGCTTTATTGCCGGTGCTTTAATGACAACACTTCCTTTGATAATCGGATATCTTCTGGCACGTTATGTGTTCAAGCTGCATCTGCTGAACAATCTCGGGTCGCTCACCGGCGGCATGACCAGTACTCCTGCACTTGGTACACTGATCGGAGTTGCCGGAACCGATGACGTTGCTTCTGCATACGCCGCAACATATCCGGTGGCGCTTGTAATGGTTGTGCTTGCTTCTAACCTTATAGGTACATTTATTCCATAAGTGTAGGCAAAACAAAATAACCTGACAGGTGAAAAATCGCCTGTCAGGCTTTTTATTGAATTTTTAGCTTTTCAAAATGTGATATGTGTGTTATAATATCATATATGCATAGTAATCGGTTATATCAGTGAGGAAGCCATCTTGAACAGCAGATCACAAAACAACAATAAACATGAGATCTTAAGCCGGATATTTTCATCTGATGATGTAAAATCGTTGCCCGAGAGCAAGCTGGCACAGCTCGCTTCAGAGCTTAGGCAAAGCCTGACGGAAGTCGTTACCGATAACGGCGGGCATCTCGCGTCAAATCTCGGAGTGGTTGAGCTTACCATTGCGTTGCACCGCGTATTCAATACGCCACACGATCATATTATCTGGGATGTCGGACATCAGAGCTATGTTCATAAAATACTTACCGGCCGTTACGGTGAATTTGACACACTTCGCAAGCCCGGTGGGCTGTCAGGTTTTACATGCCGTACAGAAAGCCCTCATGACTGCTTCGGTGCCGGTCACAGTTCAACGTCGCTTTCCGCCGCACTCGGATTTGCAGAGGCTGACAGGCTGTCAGGCTCGGACGCTTTCACTGTGGCAATACTGGGTGACGGGGCATTTACGGGTGGCATGATCCACGAGGCACTCAACAACTGCAATCGGGATCTGCGGCTGATAATTGTCATTAATGAAAACGAAATGTCCATTTCGAAAAACACAGGGCGTTTTGCAAGCAGTCTTGCAGAACTGCGTTCTCGTCCAGGATATTTCCAAACCAAAAAAACCACCGGTAAAATTATAAGGCGTATACCACTCATAGGTAATCCGTTGTTTAACGGGATACGCAATCTGAAAAAATCACTGAAAAATCTTATATACGGAAGCAATTATTTTGAAGATATAGGCCTGTATTATATCGGGCCTATTGACGGAAACGACGAGGCCAAGGTTGAAACTGTATTGCGTGAAGCAACCAAATTAGGCGAAAGTGTGGTCATACACCTGAAAACTAAAAAGGGAATGGGGTATGCTCCTGCAGAGCAGCAGCCTCATTTATATCACAGTCTGCCGCCTTGCGGAAAAGAAAAGCCGGATAGGACTTTTTCGTCGGAGTGCGGACGCATACTGTGTGCCGAAGGCGCCAAAAATCCAGATATTGTTGCGATAACCGCCGCTATGAGCTACGGAACAGGGATAGAGTGTTTCCGAAAGGAATTCCCGGAGCGCTTTTTTGATGTAGGAATTGCAGAGGCACATGCCCTAACATTTGCCGCGGGACTTGCGGCGGCAGGAAAGCGTCCGGGAGCCGCAATTTATTCGACATTTCTTCAGCGCGGGTTTGATAACATAATTCATGACATCGCACTGCAAAATCTTCCGGTGCTTATATGTATTGATCGCGCCGGACTTAACGCAGGCGACGGTATAACTCATAACGGTATTTTTGATGTGGCATTTCTTGCCGGTCTTCCCAATGTGCGTATTTATACTCCGGCGACATTTGATGCGCTTGAACGCGCAATAGACGAGTCGCTCAGCCGGAACTGCCCATGCGCGGTCAGGTATCCTGCAGACGGCGAAAAAGCTGAGGTAGTAAAAGCGTTTTATCAGTCTGACTCTTCATATTGCCCGGTTCGTATGCAAGCCGACTGCGGTGACGAATGTCGTGTTGTGATAATCTCTCACGGACGTATGGTTTCGGTCGCATTACAAGTGGCAGACATACTGAGACGGTCCGGTGTTGCCGCCGGAGTTATGCTGCTTGAACGGCTGACACCGTGGAATGAAATCGCCGGTGAAGTGCTCAATAAGCTGCCCAGAGGAGTTAGACTTATAGTCACGTTAGAGGAAGAAATACGATATAGCAGCATGGGAATTTCGCTTTGTGATGCGCTACACTGCGCCGGCCTTCCCGCCGGAGTGAAGACTCACGTTATCGCTACGTCCGATCCCTTCGTGCGCCCGAGAAAAGGCGAAACAGTTTACAGCGCAAATGGGCTTGACTGTGTTTCGGTGACCGATGAAATTTTAAAGACTCTCTGAACTATCAATGATAATATCGGTTTGAGGCAGTATCCGGTGAATTATTTTAATAACCAAATGTGGCAGCTCCGATCGGAGCTGCCACATTTGGTTTGGTTGTTTATGAGAACTATCCGATTAATTTTCAGATGCGTGCAACGCCGGAACGACGCGCAGCCTCGGCAACGGCTTTTGCGACTGCGGGGCCGACGCGCTTATCAAATGCCGCCGGAATGATATAGTTCTCGTTCAACTCATCGTCGGAGATAAGTCCGGCGAGTGCGCGGGCAGCGGCAATCTTCATTTCGTCGTTGATGTCGGATGCGCGGACATCAAATGTTCCGCGGAATATTCCGGGGAATGCCAGCACATTGTTGATCTGATTGGGATAATCAGATCGTCCGGTTGAGATAACGCGGGCACCCCCGGCCTTTGCGTCATCCGGGAATATCTCCGGAGTCGGATTTGCACAGGCAAAGATTATGGCGTCCTTATTCATGGTTTTTACCATTTCGGTTGTTACAACACCGGGAGCGCTGACGCCGATAAACACGTCTGCACCCACCAGCATGTCGGCAAGCGAGCCTTGTTTACGGGACAAATTGGTAACTTCGGCCATTTCATCTTTGATCCAGTTCATGCCGTCTGTGCGTCCCTTGTAGATTGCGCCCTTGCGGTCGCAAAGAGTAATATCGGAAAAGCCGTCAGACAGCAGCAGCTTGGTTATGGAAATGGCAGCGGCACCGGCACCGTTTACGACTATGCGGACGTTTTCTTTTTTCTTGCCTACCACCTTGAGTGCATTGGTCAGCCCGGCCAGCGTGATAACGGCGGTACCGTGCTGGTCGTCATGGAAGATCGGAATGTCGCATTTTTCCTTGAGCTTGCGCTCAATCTCAAAGCAACGGGGAGCAGCAATATCCTCAAGGTTTACCCCACCGAACGAACCCGACAGCAGGTATACGGTATTTACAATTTCGTCAACATCCTTGGATTTGATACAAAGCGGAAAAGCGTCAACACCGCCGAACGCCTTGAACAGCACGCATTTACCTTCCATAACCGGCATACCGGCTTCCGGGCCTATGTCTCCGAGGCCGAGAACTGCAGTTCCGTCTGTGATAACGGCGCACAAATTCCAGCGGCGGGTCAGATCGTAGCTTTTATTGACGTCTTTTTGTATTTCAAGACAGGGCTGGGCAACACCGGGCGTGTATGCCAAGGAAAGGTCATCCTTGGTTGCAACCGGAACGGTTGCAATAACTTCAATTTTGCCGCGCCATTCGGCGTGTTTTTTCAGCGATTCAACAGCGTAATTCATTAACTATCTCCTTTGAATAGTGTTTATGTTAATTACATTATATCAGTAAATCGTGCAAAAATCAATAGTATAATTTTATTTTTCTGATTGCAGTTGCTTATCGTTTGCAAATTGCAAATTAATGCTACTGTTATATCAATACATTATTTTCATTGATTACACTGCAACTGTAAGGTAAATAATATTAGAACAAAAGATCACGGGGGAAAATATGAAAAAAATAAAACTAATCAGCCTTGTTGTGGTGATTGTTTGTGTTGTGATAACCACACAGCTGTCAATTTCAGCGGCGGGGGAGTCATACAGCTGGTATTGCATGCGTAATAAAAACCATCTTCAACCACGTTGTGAAGCCAATATGAGTTTTATTGAGCATTACAACGGTTATTATGTCGACCGCCGTCACGGAGATGATTGTGCAGACAAAGTTGTTTACCTGACTTTTGATGCCGGCTACGAGAACGGTAACATTGCCAGAATACTTGATGTTTTAAATCAAAAGAAAGTCAAAGCCGCGTTTTTTATACTCAGCAACCTGCCGAAATCCAGTACCGACCTTGTAAAACGAATGGCTGCAGAGGGGCATACTCTATGCAACCACACCGCTTCTCACAAGGATATGTCATCGGTATCCGATAAGGAGGCTTTTGCGGCTGAACTTTCCGGTCTTGAGCAGGTATGCCGAGAATATACCGGACTTGAAGTGGCACATTTTTACCGTCCGCCCGAGGGACGCTTCAGCGAGCAGAATTTGAAGGCGGCATCCGAGCTTGGATACAAAACTATTTTCTGGAGCTTTGCATACGCCGACTGGGATAATAACAAACAACCCTCGCCGGATTATGCCAAAAAGCTTATATTAGATAATATTCATAACGGTGCAATACTGTTGCTGCATCCGACCTCAGCCACCAACGCTCAAATTCTGCCTGAGGTTATCGACACCCTGAGACAGCAGGGATACCGCTTTGGAACCCTGGAGGAGATGACGGCACAATGAAGCATAGGGCCGTGTTGAGCCTGGGGCTGGCGGTATTTTTAATGCTGAATATTTTCAGTATGTCGGCATACGCCAACCGTTATTCTGACGTGGTGTACTGTAAGAAAAATTCGCAAATGAAAATTGCCCTGACTTTCGACGACGGCCCTCACCCGGTGTACACTGGAGAAATACTGGATATACTCAAGGAGTATGGGGTAAGAGCCACATTTTTCGTTGTGGGCGAAAACGTTGAGCGGTATCCGGAACTGGTTATACGGGAAATTGCCGAAGGACATGAGGTCGGGAATCACACATATTCACACAAGCATCTGTCCAAGACTCCTCCTGCGGAGATAATACGTGAAATTGAGGCTTGCGAGCGCATCATATATCAGCAGTGCGGGGAGTATCGAACAAAGCTGTTTCGACCTCCCGAGGGCGTTCTCCCGTCTGCTGTGCATGACTATGCACGCGATGCCGATTACACCGTTGTATTGTGGAGTGTTGACACTTATGATTGGGCGCACAACCCTATAAACGAAATAATGAAAAATATCAAGCGCAACACTGAACCTGGCGACATAATACTGATGCATGACAGTGTAAAGGACAGCCTTACACCTACCGCATTGCGCCAGGTGATACCATATCTTCTGGATCAAGGATACTCATTTGTCACTGTGAACGAGCTTCTGGGGTGTCAGTAATGAGGAAAAAGCGGTCGGGAAAAGAAAGGGAACGTATGGCAAATAATCGGGAAAAACATCTCGGCATTCCTTGCACCCGACCGCTTATGGCGAAAAAATGTATAAATTTACTTAATTCCGGACAGCTTTGTTTATGTATTAAAAGAATTGCCAAAAGCATAAAATAGTGATATGATATAATTGATAAAACATAAAGGTGGCTTTAGGCATGGAAATTACAGGCATTAACCGAAGGACGTGGGCGGAAATAGATATTGATGCTTCTGAGCGCAATTATTTGGTTGTTCGTCGTGCTGTTCCGCCGGGGGTTATGATGTGCTGTGTGGTTAAGGCAGATGCTTACGGACATGGGGCGATAACAGTATCGCGGTTGTATGAGAAGCTCGGAGCCGACTATTTAGCGGTGTCAAACATAGACGAGGCGTTGCGACTGAGACAGGGCGGAATCAGAATGCCTATACTTAACCTTGGCTTTGGAGCACCGGAATGTGCCGTTCTGATGAGCAAATACAACATCACTCAATGCGTATATTCCTCGGAATATGCCGATAATTTATCGAATTGTGCTGTAATGTCAAACGTCAAAGTCAAGGTGCATATAAAGCTTGATACCGGTATGGCCCGCATTGGCTTTGTGTGTCGGCCGGAGCATTTTGAAAAAATTGATGATATCGCCCGTGCGGCTACATTGCCCGGATTTATAGCGGAGGGAGTATTCACTCACTTTGCAGATGCAAATTCCGGTGCGTGCGGTGCGGAATATACACACCGTCAGTTTGAGTGCTTTACAAATACAATACAAAGGCTCGGAAACCTCGGTGTGAAGTTTGACATACGTCACTGTGCGAACAGCGGAGCGATATTTGATTATCCGGAGTATGACCTTGATATGGTGCGTGCAGGCGGCGTGCTGTTTGGTATAGCGCCTGATAACCGCATACAAAATCTGCCGTCTCTTGAAGCTTCAATGACGCTGAAATCGCTGATAAGCTGTATTAAAACAGTGCGTTCCGGTGAATCGGTGGGTTACGGCCGCAGTTACATAGCAGAAAAAGATATGCGTCTTGCGACAGTTCCTGTAGGCTATGCTGACGGAATTGACCGCAAACTGCCTCGGGTATGGATATCCGGTTGCGCAGCTCCCGTGGTCGGACGGATCTGTATGGATCAACTCATGGTTTGCGTTGACGGCATTGATTGCAGCGTGGGAGACGAGGTGATTGTGTTCGGAGGACGCGGGAAAGCCGGGGTCGAAAAGCTTTCTTATGAGCTGGGCACAATAAGTTATGATACCTTGTGTGGCGTAGGGCATCGTGTTCCTCGTGGATATATTAAGGGAGGACAGCTCGTCGGGTGGAATGAGATCTGATGAGTGTGATCACAAAAACATAAAAATCACGGTATAATGCTATAAGCAATTATACCGTGATTTTTATCAGTGCTCGGTAATCATATTGTCGGCGGGAACTTCAACATCGCCATCGCCTGGGTCATCTTTGTCGGAGTCGTCTGTGCTGCCAGTGTCATCCGAGCTATCCGACCCGTTTTCTCCGACATCTTTTTTGTTCACTACAGGGTCTATCATATATTTCTCAATTACCGGGTAAGCGGCATATGCCTTGATGAAAAATACCGTGCCGATAAAATAAAACAGCGGAAGTATCAGCGGGAGAATGATTTTCAGCGGGAACAGCAGCAGCGCCAGTATCACGTTAACTGCGGCGAGTACTACAATGCCGAGAATGGCGAGCAGATTTCGCTTTATGCCAAGCGCGGTGAATATCAACGAGTTTTTGATCATTTTCCATATGCTGATATCAAACGTTATCATTTGCATATAGATGTAAAAACGCATGGTGTAATATATGAATATCAGCGCCACTGTTACGGCATACATCAGATCAAGTCTGAATGAACCGGTCTGATAATAAAAATACATGAAGTCAACGGCTAAAACGGCAATGCACAAACAGTCGAGCAGACCAACGATCAGTCCCTGACGCCAGTTTTTCTTAATAGCGTAAAAGTAGTCAGAAATCACGAATACCGGGTCACCGCGTACCAGACTGCGCGCGAGGTATGTGCCGGCAACATTCTGCCAACCGAATGTAAAAACGTACACAACGGAAATCGCCGCGATAACATAGTAAACATATGAGTTATGCACCGGGACGGCCAGCTGTATGCTGTTGATTGCCATTTGTATATCAGCGGTCGGAGAATCGGACATGAAAGATGCACCGTAAAGAGTGGGGAACAGGGGACTGCCCGATGAGGCGGTCGTTGGTCCCATGATATAAATCGCGATGCAGATAATAATGGGTAAGACTAAAAAGATAAGTATCAGGTTAACCGACAACAGCCGGGAGAATTTCCGGAAATACAGCTTGAAAAAGTTTACAAAATTCTTGGGGCCTTCCTCAACTTTTTCAACGCCTTTACCGTCGCGGTTCATGTCAAACAGTTTGAACTTCTTTTTTTTCTTGTTTTCCAATTTGAATATTCCTTTACAATTAAACCTTTACAATATAAATATGAGGCACAACCGGTACACAGCGGATATCATCAGCGTATATCCGAAGGATATCAGAAGCCCCAATATATAACTCCAAAAATAACGCGACGTCAGCAAAACACGGGGATGTCCCACCTGACGGAAAGCTACGGCTGCAAGCTCGGCACGGACACAGCAGGATATTACAATAACGCTGTAGAGCAAGCTGAAAAACAGCAATACGGCGCGCCACACGCCGCTTATACACACGCCGCTCAATAAATAGCTTACAGACCAGCCTGCCGAGATGCCGTACAGAGCCAACGTCAAACGACAAAACGAGCCTGCAATATAAGTGAAGCCTGTAGCTATAATTATAACCGATATTTTGAATATGTCAACCGAATTATAAATTATTGATGCGATAAAGTCGAATAATTTTGCATATTTGCCGGGGTTCGCCAGCTCTGCCAACCTGATATAGACTGTACGTGGCAGACTGTTGGGAAACAGCCGGTAGGACAACACCCCTAACCCTGAAAACAGTATAGCGACAAAAGTGTAGATCAAATACAGCCGAAAACGAATATATCCGGCGCTTCTGAAGCGTTCAATACGGCGCGAGGATAGTATAGCGGCATTTAGCATGGCATTCTCACCTCCGTTGTTTTATACATTTTATTAACGGAGCTGCCCGATTATTATCTGTTTTGACGCATTATTTCAAAGGCAATTACCGAGGCCGATGCTGCGGTAGTCAATGACCCCATGAAAGGGCGTCCGTAGTCAATACGAACCGTCATGTCAGACAGAGAAAGCAGCGAGCGGGAGATACCGCGTTTTTCGCCGCCTATGATAAGCAGCAACGGCGCTTTTAATTCGGCCTCAAATAGCGAAACCGAATCACGTATGCCGGCGCATACTATTTTGTAACCTGCAGAGCGGAATGCGTTGACGGCGCTTGTAGGATCATCAACGTAAGTAGGCATCAGCTCACTTGTCCCGGCAGAGGATTTTATAACCGTTCCGCTTGCATTAGCCCAATTGCGTGGTGGGAGAACTATGCCGTCAAAGCCCGCGGCATACAGAGAACGGACGGTATAGGCATAGTTAAACGGGTCTTCGATTCCGTCAATAAATGCAAATATTCCGTCATTTGGCAATTGTTCCTGGCATATTTTTGAGAATGTTCGGTCTGAGCAGAGAGCTGCTATACCGCCGTGTGTGGTTCCTGCAGTAAGCGTATCCATTTGCTCGGGACTTGTTATTTCGACCTTATATCCCAGCTTGTGGGAATTAGCCTTTATAAATGCGATTTCCCGGATCTTTTTGTCAGCCGCGCTTCGGGATATGTAAACGCGGTGTATTTTTCTGTCGTTAACGCCTGAATTGACAGCGTTTATCAGCGCCGATACCGAGGTCATGCCTTCAATAATTATTTCTCCGTGGTAATCAGTCATAGTGCAATCACCTTGTAAAAATTGGTAATATATCCAGCCCGGTCGCATATGATTTAATGTAATAATTTGACATGGAGCGGATTTAATATGATGTACATTTCGGCAAGTAAGGAGCGGTGTGTACAGCTTGCATGGTACATGCTTGAAAACAATGCCACGGTTAGAAGCGCCGCAACAAGGTTTGGTATAAGCAAGAGCACTGTACATAAAGATGTAACGCAAAATTTGCGGCAGATAAACAAGCCGCTTTACAATGAAGTCAAAAAGCTGCTTGAAAAAAACAAGCAGGAACGGCATTTGCGCGGAGGCCAGGCCACCCGACGCAAATATTTGCATATAGTAGATTTTTAATTAGATCAAACGATGATGGCAGATTTTTGAAATTCAGATTTCTTGTCAGATAGGGACGACAAGTGATTCGTAAAATCCGGTTTGCAAAAACGGAGTCATAGGTGTGTGTATTTAAAGCTTGCAATTTGTTATCGGTTTATAAGTCACTTATCGTAAATTCATGATACCGGGCGTAAAAATCCAGGGGAAGCGCATAATCTTATTCACAGAGAACTATTTATCGAATTATACAAAATGCAAATTTTGTATAATTGAGGGAACCGAAATACCTGATTTTCTGCAAGCCTTGGCGTTTCTACACCTCATACCTTAAATATCCGGGGCCGGGCTTGGATTCAGCACTGGCTCATACTATGAACCGTAGTTTTGTAAAAAGTATACAATATAATTGCATCAAACTGTTTAAATCAACAAAAAATCAAAAATTATGAGATTTGATTTGCAATCAACGCCCTTATGTGTTATAATAAATGCAGATTATGAAGTAATTTTTGAAGGGATGGTTATATAAAATGGCAATTAAAATGCGCGTCCTTTATTGGACCAACAAGGCTAAGGTCAAGGCTTTGGCAAACGAACTGAAAAAAGAATTTGATCTCGCGCTCAACTCGGTAGATGCAATTCCGCCTGCATATTCCTGCGATAAGGAGCGGCTTGTGGTACTGTGCATATCCATTAAAGATGAGCCGGATGATAAGCTCAGATTGTTCTGCCGCGAGCTTACTAAAGCCCGTGCTCAGAATGTCGCGCTCATTATAGATGGTAATGAAAAAGGCGCTAATTTTATCAAGAACATACTGGCCGAGGCCGGGACCAATCTCATCAGCGAGGTGTGTTACTTCAAAGGCGGTCTGCCTTTCCTGTCTAAGATCACCGACGACGAGAAAAAGCAGGTCTTCGATTGGGCTCACCGTGTCGTGGATCAGCTGGCCTGAAAATTTTTTAAGATCTCCGGAAATAAAAAACCGGAGATCTTTATTTTTCTTCAGCAAATCGCATGGATTGTATTAACAGTTTTCCGCTGCGATCGGTGACGGTAATATACTGTGGGCGGCAGGCATCGCTTTCTATATCAAGGCGAAGCGTGCCGTTATTGTGACGTATCATGTACTCAAGCGCAAACTCATATTGCGTCCAGGTTTCATTGTTTTCTGTGAGTTCTTCGACGCTGAGCTTTGTTATCATTATGTTGTAGAGCTTTTGCATTGTAAATGATTCTTTGCAGTATTCATCGTCAGCAAAAAACGAGTTATATTTTTCAACGTCTCCCTGAATTATTGAGTTTATAAAATCAGACATGAACTGGACACTCTCACCGTATACCTCATAGTCGTCGGGCTCGAGTGATTCGCGCAGACCTGTGTCTACATCATAAATATAAATATTTCGGTCAAGCTCCATGTATCCTGAGTCTGCGTAAATGTCTTCGTCATAATTCGGTGTAGCGAAAATTATTGTATTCGGGCGCTTGTCGGTCCCCCGTGGTTTTAACAGTGAGTCAAGATCTATAAACCTTGCAAGCGTATAGCATAGCACGACGAACAATGTCATTCCCGCGAATATCAAGATGATTATTTTTTTTATCTTGGCCTCGATATTGCGACTTCTCTGCTCCGGCGCTTGAGTGTTCCCTTCGGCGAACGCCTGTTCGCCTTGCGATTGCGTTTTTTTCATCGGCAAAAACCTCCGGTATTATTGTAACACAACATTGACAAATAATCAAGGATATTATGATTAAACAACATGAAAAATACCGTGAATTTTGTGTGAAAAAAGCATTGGAACTCCTTCACCGTACCAACATATTCAGCCGTCAAAAGTGCTGACGGTGCATGAGAAAAATCATAAAAGATGTACGGATTGGCTATTGATGTTTTTTAATAGTTGTGTTATAATATAATGAATATTTATTTAACAAAGGACATTTACTATGAAATACCTTGTTCTTATTCCCGACGGCATGGCGGATCGCCCCATTCCCTCGCTTGATAATATGACTCCGATGGAAAAAGCCGATAAACCCACAATGGACATGCTTGCTGCTGAGTCAGTGGTGGGCACGGTGCTCAATGTCCCGCACGGAATGGTGCCAGAAAGCGACACCGCCAACATGGCCATTCTCTCTTTTGATCCGAAGGTATATTCCAAAGGCCGCTCCCCGCTTGAAGCTGTAAGTATGGGTATTGACATGAAGCCGGACGAAACCGCTTACCGCTGCAATGTTGTCACGCTGAGCGAAGGAGGAGACTATGCCTCTAAAATAATGATCGATCACAGTGCAGATGAAATTACAACGTCTGAAGCTGATTTGCTGATCAAGGCGCTTCAGGAAAAGCTGGGTAACGAATACCGCAGATTTTATACCGGAGTCAGCTATCGCCATTGCCTCATTTGGAAGAACGGAAATGATAAATATAACTTCATGCGTCCACATGACATTCTCGGTAAGGCAATAGGCGATTACCTTCCTCGCGCGGAGGACGGCGGTGAGGAATTCCTGAGGCTTATGCACGACAGCTATGAGATATTGGATAACCACCCGGTGAATGTGGCTCGGCGTGAAAGAGGTTTGCGCCCCGCAAATTCAGCCTGGTTGTGGAGCCCGGGCAAAAAGCCCAAGTTACCTAATTTTTACGATAAATGGCATCTCAAAGGAGCTGTTATATCGGCTGTTGACCTTATAAAGGGCATTGCAATTTGCGCCGGTATGACATCTATCGATGTCCCGGGGGCGACAGGTAACATAAATACCAACTTTACCGGCAAGGCTGAGGCTGCCATCAAGGCATTTGGCGATGGCTATGAGTTTGTATATGTACACGTTGAGGCTCCGGATGAGTGCGGCCACCGTGCCGAAGCCGAAAACAAAACGCTCTCGATAGAGCTTATAGACCGTAAAATCCTCAAACCTGTATACGAATATCTTGCGCACTGCAACGAAGATTTTAAAATCATGGTGCTGCCGGATCACCCAACTCCGGTTGAGCTTCGGACTCATTCTCCTGAGCCTGTGCCGTTTATGGCGTATTCCTCTCTCAGACAGGTTCAAGGCGTCGCCACCTTTAACGAGCATACCGCAGCAGAAACCGGGCTATACATTCCTGACGGATATAATTTGTTGGATTTCTTGATCAATAAGGTTTAAATCTGTCACACATTAACTTTTTTCGCTTTTAATCGTGATATTTATTCAAATTTGTGACTGCATTACGGGAAGGAATAACTGAGATGAACGAACATAACGACGTAGCAACGTCCCGCGACGACAAAATGAAAAGAATTTCGTCCGAGGTGTTTGAGAGCTTTGAAACATTTGTATACGGTTGCTGTATTCTGCTGTTTTTGCTGACGTTTGTTTTTCGCATCTGCCGTGTTGACGGTCCGTCTATGAATCAGACACTGCATCACGGTGATATGCTGATAATATCAAATCTTTTTTATGAGCCTGAGCAATACGATGTGATTGTGTTTCACCAGACCGACAACGCCCGCGCAGGCCTTAATGAAACAATAGTTAAACGTATTATAGCCACTTCCGGACACTATGTTAAAATAGATTATGATAAAAACCTGGTGTATATTTCCGATGACCGTGTGTTTGACGAAAGCGATCTTATAGACGAGTCAATGTATAAATATCTTGATTCCGGCAGGTGGAATCGAAGCGGTGTGTATGAGACATATGTACCCGAGGGTAAGCTGTTTGTTATGGGCGACAATCGCAATCATTCCACTGACAGCCGCTCGAATGATATAGGGCTCGTGGACAGTAGACGCGTGCTTGGAAAAGTCATTGTCAGATTCTGGCCGTTTTCGGATGCCAGGACATTCGGATAACATCACATGCCAGCAAATACCGCCAATTTGGAGAACTAAATGCCTTCTAATGTGATACAGTGGTACCCCGGGCACATGGCTAAAACCCGGCGTATTATAGAAGAAAATCTTAAAAACGTGGACATTATAATCGAGTTGCTTGATGCACGTATTCCGTACAGCTCACGCAACCCTGAGATAGAAAAGCTCAAGGCATCAAAGCCTTCGATCGTGTTGCTTAATAAGGCTTCTCTGGCTGATCCTGAGCAGACCGCAGGCTGGTCGCGGCTGTACAGTGCCGATGACTGTATCTGTATCCCGACCGATTGCATCAGCGGAAACGGCTTGGGTCGTATAGCGCCTGCAATGCGTCAGCTATGCTCTGAAAAGCTGGAAAAATATCGCGAACGAGGAATGACCGGGCGTAAGCTCAAGGCCATGGTGCTTGGAATCCCAAACGTCGGAAAGTCTTCACTGGTAAACAGGCTTGCCGGAGCAGGAAAAGCAAAGGTCGAAAACCGCCCCGGCGTCACACTCAATAAGCAATGGATTGCCACGGCGGCCGGATTTGATCTGCTTGATATGCCCGGAATACTATGGCCAAAATTTGACGACCGCCGTGTGGCGGAAAATTTAGCGGCAACCGGTGCCGTCAAAGACGTTGTAATCGACACAGAGGCTGTTGCGCTGGCGTTGTGCCGGCGTTTGCGCAAATATTATCCGGAGCAGCTGTGTACACGCTACAAACTGGGTGAGCCATCGGAAGTATTCGGATTTACCGATGCGGAATTGCTTGACTTTATCGGGAGAAAGCGTGGATTCCGTATCAGCGGCGGTGAAATTGATCTTGAACGTACCGTGTCTGTGCTCCTTGACGAATTTCGTTCGGGAAAAATAGGCCGAATAACGCTGGATCATCTGTCAGCAGATAAGCTTGCTGAACAATGATCCGGTACTGAAAATTGACATTGTTCCGTTATATAAATCACAAATCAATATAATTCTCTGCAAAATATATATTATTTATTTTTAAGGATTACCGATATGCTGGAATATACGCTTGAGCAAGCTGCTTTGAATCAAGGATACTCCGTTGTATGCGGTGTAGACGAAGCCGGGCGCGGTCCGCTGTGCGGCCCCGTTGCGGCGGCCGCATGCGTGCTTCCCTGCGGATTGGTTATTGACGGGCTTAACGATTCAAAAAAACTTACCGCCCAAAAGCGCGATATTTTGTTTGATGTGATAAAGCAAGAAGCGATCGCTTACAGTATTGCGCTTGCGACCGTTGAGGAAATTAATGAATATAATATTTTAGAGGCTACGTTGCTTGCAATGCGTCGGGCAATAGCCGGTCTGACTGTGCCTGCCGACTACGCTTTGGTGGACGGTAATGTGTTTCGTGACTTCCCTGTTGATGGCCGGGCAGTTATCGGCGGCGACGCTACAAGTCCGAGCATCGCTGCGGCGTCGATACTTGCCAAGGTGACACGTGACCGCATATGTCTTGAGCTTGACGCACAGTATCCCGGATACGGCATTGCGGCAAATAAAGGATACGGAACGCGGGCGCACATGGAAGCATTGCGCAGCCTTGGTTCTACGCCCATACACCGCAAGCAATTTATCCGTTTTCTTGACAGATGACTACACAGTCTCGAACTTCAACCGCCATCGGTCGCCTCGGAGAAGATGCCGCGGCAGAATATCTTTTGACAGAAGGATATGCGATAGTTGAACGTAACTACCGCTATTCTCACCGGGAAATAGATATTATTGCGGAGAATGAAAACCGGCTTATATTCGTTGAGGTCAAGGCGAGAACAGACAACGGCCGCAATCTCGAGCGTTACGGCCGTCCGAGTGATGCTGTCACAAAACGAAAGCAAAAGCTGCTTTCGGAGGCCGCATTTTTCTATCTGAGAACTCATGAGGCTAAAAAAGTTCCGAGACTTGATGTAATAGAGGTGTATTTTTATCCGTCAACTGACGGCAAACCTCCGATGATAAAGCGCATACACCATATAAAAAATGCTTTCACTGCATTAAAATGAGTCAACAATATATATCATTTTGGCAAGGAGAATTTCATGAGGCTTATAGATCTGCACTGTGATACGGCATCTGCCATATTCAAGCACAGAACGTTGCTTGAGGATAACGATCATCATATTTCATTGAATAAGTTGGCTGTATATGACAACTTTGCACAGGTAATGGCGATTTTTATTCCGCATAATCTGTCGGATGCCGACGGATATCTCCGATTTTGTGAGATACATGAATATTTTGCCTCCCGGATTTCTTCAAACGTTGACAAAGTTGAATGGATAACTCATGGAGATGATATTCAACATGCGTGGGATAATGGTCACGGCGCCATGGTGCTTAGTCTTGAGGACGCACGGATATTGCAAAATGATATCACAAAGTTGGATTTTATATATAAAAAAGGCGTCAGATCTATTGTTTTTATGTGGAGCGGCGAAACCTGTATAGGCGGTTCGCATAATACTGAATCCGGACTTACGGATTTTGGTTGTAGTGTAATGCACCGATGCTTTGAGCTTGGCATAGTGCCGGATGTCTCGCACGCTTCCGCGCAGACTACGTCAGATATGCTCGAAATAGCGTGCGAAGCCGGAAAGCCGGTTATAGCTTCACATTCAAATTCCTATGCAGTTTACCCGCATACACGCAATTTGCGTGATGAGCACTTTGGGCTGATACGCGATCTCGGCGGCATTGTAGGACTGAGTCTGTGCCCTTATCATCTGTCCGGAGAGCACGCCGGAGTTGACGATATAATTCGTCATGCCGACCACTACCTGTCACTTGACGGAGAAAATGTGCTGTGCCTCGGCTGTGACCTAGACGGTACAGATCTGCCGGATGGTTTCTCTGATGTACGCGACCTTGAAAAAATTCAGGACGCAATGGTACATGAGGGCTACAACGACCGTCTTATAAATAAAATCTTCTGGGCAAATGCCAAAAGGTTCATGGAAAACAACATAAAATAATCTGAAAATAAATACTTTAAGAAGGTAATGCATCATGCTGTACAAAAGCACAAGAAGTGAAAAAGCAGCCGAATTCAGCTCGGCATATGTAATAAAAAACGGCCTGGCGGCCGACGGAGGACTCTATGTTCCCGAGAGCTTGCCGCCTTTTACCGGTGAGGACATCGATGCACTGCGCCGCATGGACTACCCGCACAGAGCCGCAGAGATACTGTCACGTTTCCTTACCGATTATGCGTATGACGAACTGCTTACGGATTGCAGTCAGGCATATAATTCCGTTTCCTTCCCCGGCGGTGCAGCTCCGCTGTCGGATGTATACGGCGGTCAGCAGCTGCTCGAGCTTTGGCACGGTCCTACAGCGGCATTTAAGGACATGGCGCTTCAGATCATGCCGCGTCTGCTGTCAAGGGCACTTGTAAAGACCGGAGAGATGCGTTGCGCTTATATTCTCGTTGCAACGTCGGGTGATACCGGAAAGGCTGCATTGGAGGGATATCGCGATGTTCCGCACACACGGATCTCGGTGTTTTATCCCGTTGACGGAGTCAGTCGAGTGCAAAAGCTGCAAATGGCAACACAGCTAGGCAATAATGTAAAGGTATATGCCATAAAGGGCAATTTTGATGATGCGCAAAATGGCGTAAAGCAGTTGTTCGGTGACGAGGACATGGCACGCGAGCTTAATGAATCCGGATATTTTTTCTCGAGCGCCAATTCGATAAACTGGGGACGGCTGGCGCCTCAGATAGTGTATTATGTATCTGCATACTGCGATATGATAAATTCAGGGCGGATAAAGCAGGGCGATGAAGTCAACGTGTGTGTGCCGACTGGAAATTTCGGAAACATTCTTGCGGCTTACATAGCCAAGCGTGCAGGAATCCCGTTTGGTCGCCTAATCTGTGCTTCCAATACAAACAACGTGCTGACCGACTTTCTGACTACCGGCACCTACGACCGCAACCGTGAATTCCATGTTACTATGTCGCCGTCTATGGATATTCTTATTTCCAGCAATCTTGAGCGTCTGTTGTATTTTACCTGCGGTGCCAAGCAGACTGCAGAATATATGAACCAGCTTAAAGCTTGCGGAAAATATACCGTTTCTCACGATGTTCTTGCGGATATTCGTGCTGATTTCGCCGGGTATTATGCAGACGAACGTGAAACAGCCGATACTATAGGATGCATGTATCGCGACAATTCCTATCTTTGCGACACACATACAGCCGTTGCGGTGTGTTGCGCCGGAAAATATATTGCAGAAAGCGGCGACCGTCGCCCCATTATCACGGCGTCAACCGCAAGTCCGTATAAATTTGCCAAAGATGTTTACCGCTCGCTGACTGGAGAAGCTGCACGTGGAGATCTTGAGGCGTTGGATCAACTGCATGAGCTTACAGGTGTACCGGTTCCCTACCCGCTTGAAGGAATCAGCCGGCGCCAGGTGCGGTTCACCGAGGTTATTGATGCTGCTGATATGAAGGCGGCTGTAAAGAAGGATATCTGAAATACAATTAACACCGGCGATGTTTTCAACAGTGTGTATAGGCTATAGTTACAAAAATCAAAGGCGGCCTTGCGGCCGCCAGGGATTATTGTTCTTTGTGCTTAAATGTTGCGCAGAGCGTTTCCGCGCTGGAAGCGGCGTTGCTGGGACCTACAGAGATACGTTCGGCGGTGCAGTAGCAGCTGCCGTCATGGTAATAGCAGTTGTGAACGTCACAGCTGATGCCGTGGTTTACATCCTTCTTGTCAACATGACAGCCGCAGTTGTGGTTTTTATTTTCCATTTTAATGTGCTCTCCTTTTTGAAGATTACGATTATATTTTACCCCGCATATGGCGTCACATACAAGAAAAATTTAGCATTGGAGGACGAATTTTGCCTGTATATGTGATATCTGATTTGCACTTGTCCACCGGCAACGCAGACAAATCAATGGAGGTGTTCGGTCCAAGATGGAAAGACTATACGCGCCGTCTTGAAAACAACTGGAGAGCGCTTATAACGCCTGAGGATCATATTGTGGTACCCGGAGATATTTCATGGGGGCTGACGCTTGAAGATGCCATTCCTGACCTTAAATTTCTCGACAGTCTGCCCGGACACAAAATAATCGGCAAGGGTAATCACGATTTCTGGTGGCAGACGTTGGCAAAGATCAACCGGGCGTTTGAAAGCAACGGCATTACTACAATTGATATACTTTACAATAACAGCATGGTTGCAGATAATATGATCGTCTGCGGTACGCGCGGTTGGTATAACGGCGACCGCAGTGTGGCGCTTAACGACACAGATAACCAGAAAATAGTTAACCGTGAAGTAATTCGCCTGAGGCTGTCGCTTCAAAGCGCTGTCAGACTGCAACAGCAAAACGGATTGCCTGTTGTTGTTTTCATGCATTTCCCTCCTGCGTTCGGTGAGTTCGTTTGCCGTGAAATCATGGATCTGCTACATGAATTTGAGGTAGAGCGTTGCTTCTTTGGTCACATACACGGCAATATCGATGCACCTAGGAACTTTACTTTTGAAAATGTGAGGTTTACGTTGGTGTCGTCGGATCATCTCGGATTTACACCTATTCCGGTGTTTTTATGACATTTATTAATATATTTATTGAAAAGTATTGACAAAAAATTGTTTTTGAAGTAAAATTAAGAGGTTATAATTATAAATTTCGGAGGAATTCAAAATGAGTTTAGTCAACGCCGAAAAAACCGAAAAGAATCTTTACACACTTGAGTTTTCGGTTGACAAGGCAACATTTGAAAATGCGGTAAACAATGCCTACCGCAAGCAAGTCAGGAAAATCAATATTCCCGGCTTCAGACCCGGCAAGGCTCCCCGCCACATTATCGAAAAGATGTACGGCAAGGGCTTCTTCTATGAAGATGCCTTCAATGAGGTACTTCCCGATGCATATGCCGAGGCAGTGAAAGAAGCGGCAATCGAAGCTGTGGGTCAGCCCGATATTGACGTCAAGTCCGTTGATGACGGCGTCGTGTTCACCGCCAAGGTGTACGTAAAACCCGAAGTCAAGATTGACGGCTATAAGGGCATCGAGGTTGAAAAGCATATTAACGAGGTTACCGACGCTGAAGTTGACGCGGAAATCAATACACTCAGAGAAAGAAATGCACGCGAGATCAATGTTACCGACAGACCTGCCGAGATGGGTGATGTCGCTACTATCGATTACGAAGGCTTCTGTGATGGCGTCGCTTTTGACGGCGGAAAGGGCGAAAATCATCCGCTCGAACTGGGCAGCGGTGCTTTTATTCCCGGCTTTGAGGAGCAGGTAGTCGGACACAGCGTAGGCGACGAATTTGACGTTAACGTTACTTTCCCCACTGAGTACCATGCCGCGGATCTGGCCGGCAAACAGGCAACATTCAAGTGCAAGCTCCATGCTATCACTAAAAAAGAGCTTCCCGCACTTGACGATGAGTTTGCAAAGGATATTTCCGAATTTGATACCTTTGATGAATATCGCAATGATGTTAAGGCAAAAATTCAAAAGAGACATGACGCCCAGGCGGATGCCGCAGTTGAAAACGATCTGGCAATTGCTCTGATGGATAAGCTGGAGGCTGATATTCCCGAAGTTATGTTCGAGAATGAAACCGAGAATTTTGTTCGTGACTACGACAACAGACTGCGCATGCAGGGGTTGAATCTCGATATGTATTTCAAGTATACTCAGCAAACTCTTGATGATCTGCGCAAGCAGATGCGTCCGCAGGCTGAAAGCCAGGTCAAGACCCGCCTTGCCCTCGAAAAGATAGTTGAGTTGGAAGGAATCAAGGCAACCGACGAGGATGTTAATGCCGAGTATCAGCGTCTTGCCGATGCATACAATATGGAAATAGACAAGGTGAAAGAGCTTATCAAAGCCGAGGATATCGCCAAGGATATGGCAGTTCAGAAGGCTATGGAATTTGTCAAGGCCAATGCCGTTATCAAAGAGTGTCGTGATGATCACGATCATAACGGTGATTCTGAAGAAAAGGCTGCTGAAAAGCCGGCTAAAAAGCCTGCCGCCAGAAAGAAAAAATCCGCTCCCAAGACAGATACCCCCGCAGGACCTGCCGATACAGCCGACTCCTCAGAGTCAACCAATGCCACTGGAGCTGAGGACTGAACACTTAAACCTGAGTGCTGAGGTGTAATGCCTCAGCACAATTATTCCAAGAAAGGAAATAATATATGTTTGACCGCAGAACTATACTGAATGACGCGCTGGTCCCCATGGTAGTGGAGCAGACCGGTCGCGGAGAACGTTCGTACGACATTTTCTCCAGACTGCTGAATGACCGAATTATTTTTCTCTCTGACGAGGTCAACGACACCACCGCTTCACTTGTCGTGGCACAGCTGTTGTTCCTCGAAGCGCAGGATCCAGATAAGGATATTTCACTGTATATAAACAGCCCCGGCGGCTCTGTTACTGCCGGCATGGCAATTTATGATACAATGAATTTTATCAAGTGTGATGTGGCTACCATTTGCGTCGGAATGGCTGCCAGTATGGGAGCTTTTCTGCTGGCGGCAGGTGCACCGGGAAAGCGGTCAGCACTTCCCAACAGCATGATAATGATTCATCAGCCTTTGGGCGGCGCTCAGGGCCAGGCGACTGATATTAAAATCGTAGCCGATCAGATCATCAGAACGCGTGACAATATCAACCGTATACTGTCAGAACGAACCGGAAAGCCTATTGAGCAGATTGCGCTCGATACTGACCGCGATAATTATATGACCTCGGCACAGGCCAAAGAATACGGTCTGATAGACAATATTTTCGAAAAACGTCCCTGAATCATCGAAAGGCTGACATAACATGGCAAATTCAAATACGACCAATCGCAATAAAGGCCAAAGATTCTGCTCGTTTTGCGGGAGAAATGAAAATCAGGTTAATTTTCTGATTCCCTCCCCTACAGGTATTTATATTTGCGATTTTTGCATTGATGCCTGTGAAGAGTTGATTTACGAAAGCACGCTGTCAGAACAGACATCTGAGATTGGAAAGCTGTCACTGGATCAGCTTCCGCGTCCCCGTGATATCAAGGCGTCTCTTGATCAGTACGTTATAGGACAGGATGCAGCGAAGATCGCATTGTCAGTGGCTGTTTACAATCATTATAAGCGCATACTCAGCGTGTCCGGTGATTCGAAGAAGCAGGGACACCGTAACCGCAATAAGGCCTCGGTTAAGGAAGAATCGACCGATGATGTGGAGCTGCAGAAAAGTAATGTCCTGCTGATAGGACCTACTGGTGTCGGCAAAACGTACCTTGCCCAGACTCTGGCAAAAACGCTGAAGGTGCCATTTGCCATTGCCGATGCCACCACACTGACTGAAGCCGGTTATGTGGGGGAGGATGTTGAAAATATTCTTTTGCGACTTATTCAAGCGGCAGATTATGATATTGAGCTGGCCGAGCATGGAATAATATATATCGACGAAATCGATAAAATTTCGCGCAAAAGTGAAAACCGCTCTATAACGCGCGATGTGTCGGGCGAGGGGGTCCAGCAGGCGCTACTTAAAATACTTGAAGGGACTGTTTCCAATGTGCCGCCTCAGGGAGGACGAAAGCATCCAAACCAGGAGTTTATTCAGATAAACACCGAGAACATTCTGTTTATCTGCGGCGGTGCTTTTGACGGACTTGAGAAAATCATTGAAAAACGCAAGGGAAACAACACCGTCGGATTCCAGGGGGAGATACGCCGTAAGGACGAAAAGCTTGATTCCGGTATATTCAAGGATGTTGTTCCACACGACATCGTCAAATTCGGGCTCATTCCCGAGCTTGTAGGGCGTATCCCGGTTATCGTATCGCTTAATGAGTTGGATAAAGACGCTCTTGTCAAGATAATCAAAGAGCCGAAAAACTCACTGGTACGTCAGTATATTAAATTGTTTTCCATGGACGGTGTGGACCTTAAGTTTGACGATGATGCGCTTGAGGCTATTGCCGAACAGGCCCTTGAGCGTCACACCGGCGCGCGTGGTCTCCGCTCAATTATGGAAGGCATTATGACAGATATAATGTATGAAATACCGAGCAGGCGTGATGTTGAAGCTGTTCGCATCACTGCTGACTGTGTACGTGGCAAGGGCAAGCCGGAACTTACACTCAGAAAAGCAGAAATAGACGTTCAGAGCAACGAATAAAAGGCGATTCCATACAATAATGAATGGCCGCATACCGCAGGCTTTTTACAGCATACGGTATGCGGCTTTTTTACGCCTTGGCGCTTATTTCAACGGCGGTTAAAGGCAATGCAGTGTTCCCTGCTCTGTTTATGATTGCTTATACAAACGATATCTCAGCTCCCGCTACAGTTGTTGCAGGTATTGCAACGACGTTCGACATTACCTGTAGCTGTAAGTGAGGGCGGATTGAACTCCGCTGTCGGGAATGCCATGGCATTGAACAGGCTGCACGGGTCACTCTCACGTCCGGGAACACATTCTTTGTCCGGAACACTGTACTCAGTTGCGTTTATCAGATATTGGGCCGGACGTACAATGCGTACTACCGAGAAAATCCCCATTGATACCGCAAGATAGCGGTCATGATCGCGTGCCTCGTCGTTGAGCGGGCCGTCAATGTTGTATGTCACGTTCTCGGGGACGTCGGAAGCGCGGCAGCAGCAGCAACAGTTGCACTCTTCTTCGCGCTCAAGCACCTTGAGGCTGAGTATTATGGGATCTACAGCTTCTACAACCGCGCTGGGCACGTTTTTGGTGCACTCGGCGGGCTCGGGCATTGAGCAGAAGCCGGATGGGCCGTTGCTGGAGCGGAAAATATTGACGTTGCATTCGCTGCCGTAAAGTACAACACTCTTGTCTACAACGGCGATGCCTTCAAACTCCTGTGTACGGCCGCATACGCAGGCCTCTAACAACAGTTTGATGAAAAAGCGTATGTTGACAGTGTAAAAACCGCGGTTGAACTGTACAGGATCGATAGTTATGTGAGCCAAGGCAATGCAGGCGTTCTTGGTACGAACGCTGTTTGTGCGCTCGATGAGGTCACGTCCGAAGTCTGTAAGCAGTACACGAACGTTTTCGTAACAATCTCTGTCGCGGCAGGAATCGAGCACCCGGTTGGTTTCGATACAAACGGTTTCTCGTCCGGGGCTGGTGCCGCAGGAAAATCTATTATCTGCCATTTCTGAAGTATACCTCCGAAATTATTTTGTTTTTGGATGCTATCCTCTAATATTCTATGCCGATTTTTTTATTTTGACATAAATCGCTCTTTGAGAGATATGTTTTTATTGACAAATATTCCGTTTTCATGTATAATGAAATAAGTATTTTTAAGGTGGATAAAGTTATGATAACTGTCCTTACATTAATCACCTACTTTCTTTTTGCCGTAATTATTGTGCTTGGAGTATTATTCGGATTCAAGCGTGGGCTGGGGCGCAGTGTTGTCCGTGTGGTATACATGGCTGTACTGATTCCGGTTTCGTATTTTTTGGGACGCGCGGTGGCGAACCCAATTTCCGATAAACTGATACGTTTGATTACAAACTCAAAAAACAAGGTGATTCATACAATTGTAGAAGGATCGCCTGAAACTGCTGAGCTGCTGCATCAGATGGCACGTGTTTTGGTCATTCCGCTGCTGTTTGCGTTGTTGTACGGATTATTTGAGGCACTGTCGTATATATTGTTCAACCGTATAAGCAGTGCTGTGCTAAATAAAGTACGCAAAGGCAAGGAGCCTGTCAGCCGGTCGCGCTTATTAGGAGGGCTTATAGGCTTAGGCCGTGGATTGGTGGTATCGACTATACTTCTGATTCCGTTGTGCATGGTGATCACCGTAGTTTCAACGTCTGACCCTGCGGCGCTGGCATCTCTCAAGGTACCCGGATTTAAGTCCGGTGACAAACAAGTCGCTATGGCAACCTCACCGGTCGCTGTCCTTGCTTCAAACAGAATCCTCTACCCTATGACAATGGTTCCTGCAGACACAATACCGGAAGAATATGCTGAGTTGCGGGATAGCGGCATATGCGTGATGCAAGAAGCCCCGTACATAATAAATGCGGTCGGAAATGCTAAACAAACATATTCTGACGCTACAAAGGCTAAGAGCGACAAATCTATTGCTGTCATAAAAACAATAGGTGCCATAAATTCTTCTGTTGGTGATTCCAAGGTACTTCCCGCTGTGGTCGCTTACATTATACGAGTAGAGGCGAAAGAGATTAAGAAAAGTGACACGATATTTGGGTTTGACTATAGCAACTCAAATGAATTGACAAAGCAATTACTGCACGAAATGTTGGCGGTTCTTGAAGAGGTAAACTCGGAAAATGTAAATTCTATATTATCCACGCTTACCGGTGACGGTGATCAAAGCGGTGCACTTGAAAGCGTGGTTACAATTATGAAAAATACTAATTCCGGTGAAACTATACGTCAGAATGCAGATCTGTTCTCCGAGACATTGGTCGATATGGGGAAAAGCAATGACCTCAAGCAGATCAACAGTATTGTCAGTCAGATCGGGATACAATATTTAAATAAGTCCGGCATGTCACTTTTCTCAGATGAAACACCGGATGAAAAGAAGAAACAGATGTTTGACACCGTAGCTGACACGATCAATAGATACTATGACGAAATCAGTGTAAATATCGATGCTTTTGATGACGGCGGAAAGACGTATGAACAATGTGTCAATAACCTTTCTCAGGTGATAATTGACGCTACAAAAGATGAAAACTACACTATAACAGAAGACGAAGCAATAATCGTATCAGTAGGACTGATCTCCTATTTTGAAGGCCACGACGAGGTAACAGCTGAGGGACTTATGGAGTACATCGGATTGTCCGACGAGGAGATTGCCCGTATAAATGCCACAGGGATACCATCAGGTAAATAATTAGTTAGTAATAGGATCGTAAATTATTTTCAAAAAGAAGCAGAGACAATGACTGAAAGGTCAAAGTCTCTGCTTATTTATTTTCCTTTATGAGACTATTTTTACAGTGTTCATAATTAATGCTTGAGTTTTTCAAGCTCGGTGTTGAGTGACTCGGCGCTCTTGCCCCATGATTTGCTATACCCCTTGACAGTGGAGGCTATGCGGTTGTTGTTAGATGAGATGATTGAACGGAGCGAGCCGAGCATTGCAAACTTGGCCGAATAGATGAACGCGCCCTCGATCTTGATACTGTGGTATATGAGGTCAAGCATTTCTATAGACTGCTCGTTCTGGAGGTATTTGTAGGAAAGAGCGGTCTTATAGTATGCGGGATAAATGGTTTTATAGCTCTCCTCGGAGAGAACTTCAAGCACGGCACCCATCATGGGCAGGTCGGCTTCGTTCACGGTGGAAACGACACCTATAACGCTGAGCTGATCTTGGACGTGAGTGAAGTAGTCTTGCTGTGCCTCGTCGTATTTCGGCATCGGGACGATACCGTAATCATCTGCGAAGTTATTGGGGGTCAGGAAGTTTTCTATTTGGAAGATCATTGTGGTACACATTGCGGCGTTGCCAGAACTGAAGCATGATATGATCGTTGTGGCATTTGATCCGTCAACAGAACCGCCGGTCGTTCCAACGCAGTAAACCCCCCCATTGTTGAAGATGAGATCCTGAACCGCGGATACGGCATCTGTCAGCTTGTCGGTGTTAATATCGATCGAATAAATGCCGTCATTCAGCTGGAGGAACGGTATATTCAAGGATATCCAGTATGGGTCGGTCGAGGTGTTTGCACCGGTTACAAAGCCGTAAAGGTCTTCGGCATCCTTTTGCGTATCGCCGTTTTTGTCAATGTAAACATTCTTGACCATTTCAGCCTGCTTTGCAATAGTCCACTCACCGCGTTTTACAATATCGTAAAGATCCTCGAGTCCCTGCTCTTCCATGACTCTCTTGTTGTAGAGCGTGATATACATATTGCGGTACATCGATATTGAGTACGCGCCGGAAGCTATGTACTGTTTGGTGCCGTTATTCATGATCCCGTTGAAGCCCTGGGTCCAGTAATACTTGTCAAGGTCGAGGTTTTCGACGGAAAGCAGGTTGTAGAAATCGCCTTCGAGAACATAAGAGGTGTGAGTATATCCGGGCATTGTGGCGATATCATAAGATTTGTCGCCGGATGCAACGGCGTTTCTTATCGCGTTGCCGACGTTGTAAACGCTGTCTGCCGCGGCGATCCGAATATCCAGCTTTACGCCGATACGGTCCTCAATCGCCATATTGCGGGAATATACAGCATCATTTACCGTCTCACCGTTGATACCGGCTGTGGCAAATTCGTCATCGGAGAACGGCTGACCGGTCACGAGCATTCTTATCGTGCGGTTATTGAAATTCAGATCCTCCGGAATATCCGAGATGTAATTCGGGGCGTCGGTCTCCTCCGGGGCGGAGGTTTCTTCAGGCTTTGATTCTCCCGAGTAGGTTGTTGTATCTGCTGGGGGGGTGTTTTCTTCGTCCGGGATCTTGGCACAGCTGACAAATACAATGAGCATGAGAAGTGCCATTACTGCTGTTAAGATTCTGACCTTTTTCATCGTTTGAATACCCTTTCACATAAGCTTTGAAAATAATGTTTATCTGCATTGTACCATATACACACACGTTTGTCAAGCATAAACGGAGCCGTAAAACATATTCAAAAAAAG
>URHI01000008.1 GCA_900547565.1 uncultured Eubacteriales bacterium
ATAGAGATGAATATACTGGGGGTTCTGCATGGATTGCATAACTGTAACGGCACCTGCAAAGATAAATCTATATCTTGACGTGACCGGAAGGCGAGAAGACGGATATCATGATATTTTGAGTGTCATGCAAACTGTGTCTCTTTGTGACAACATAGCACTGTCACTGAAATCGGGCGGTGGGATTTGTCTTGATTGCGGCAACTCGGTACTGCGCTGTGACGAAAGCAATCTTGCATATCGCGCGGCGGACCTGATGCTCAGTAAAACAGGCGCATGTGTCGGTGTTGATATCACGCTTGACAAGCATATACCGCTTGAAGCCGGACTCGGCGGCGGCAGCAGTGACGCAGCAGGGGTGTTGCGCGGACTTAATGCGCTTCTGGGGCATCCGTTAGGGCTCGAAGAGCTGTGCAGGCTCGGAGCTGAGCTTGGGGCCGATGTGCCGTTCTGCGTTATGGGTGGCTGTGCCTGCGCTACCGGTATAGGCGAACGGTTGGAACGGTTGCCGGATATGCCTGGCTGTTTTATTGTGATATGTTGCCCGGAGGAGCGTATAAGTACCCCGTGGGCATATGGTGAGCTTGACAGAATACACGGTATGTTTGGTTTCTACGCAGCAGATACTCAGCGTGCCGACAGCATGAAGCGCGGCATGCGCATATCACTGATTGAAAACATCATTCATAATATGTACAATATTTTTGAAAATGTGATCGGGGATCGCAAAGACATACTTGCCGTCAAGTCAATCATGTGTGAGCAGGGGGCACTGCGTGCCATGCTTAGCGGAAGCGGACCGTCGGTGTTCGGGATATTTAATAATGAGCGGCAAGCTCAGGCTTGCGCGGATATGCTTGCAGCGTCATGCAACACGGTGCATTTGTGCATACCATGCGGCGTCAACAATATATAAGAGAGAAGGTAACGCAAATGTCGGAAATTTATTACGGTCGCGGCAACGAAATGCTGTATGACGACTACATGGATTTCATTAACTATGTTTTCGGCTTCAACGGCAACGGACAGGATTTCAAAAAGCTGTTGCCAAAGCTGTACAAACCGGCCTTCAAGCCGGTCGAAAGCTCGTATATCACGCTTGAGGACGGAAAGCTGAGAGCGGCCGTCGGCGCTTTTGATCATAAACTGATGGTGTGCGGCACAGAGTTGAAATGCCGCGGAATAGGCAATGTGGCAGTACATCCTTACCACCGCTCCCGCGGATTTATGCGTGCCCTTATGAACATGTCGGTTGACGATATGATTGCCGATGGCGTGGTGCTGTCCGAGTTGGGAGGACGTCGCCAGCGGTACAATTATTTTTCATATGAAAAAACCGGAACGGCGTATCATTTCAGTGTGAATTCCGACAACATACGTCACTGCTTCGGTGCAGAACCGGATAAATACCGTACTGTGTCGCTTCGTCGTCTGAGCGCAGACGACACGGGATTTTTGTCGGATATCAGTCGGTTGCTGGCATCACAGCCATATAATCCCTGCCGTCCGTCCGCGGAGCTGTACGATATCATGTCATCATGGGGGTGTTGTGTATATGCCGTACTCAAGGCGGATACATTTGCCGGATATGCCGTGGCAGGCTCTAAGTCTGTGCATGAAATCATGCTGGCTGATGACGATGATTTTATTCCCGCAATAATTGCGCTATATGAAAAATTTGGCGGGGCGTATAGTATAACATTGCCGCCTTTTCGCCCCGAATACATCAAAAAGCTGTACCGTGTATGCGAGGGCTACGAAATCGTAACGGACAAGAGCTTTTCGGTGCTTAACTACCGTGTTGTGACAGAGGCATTTGCAAAGCTAAAGCTGACGTATACCGAGGTGCCTGACGGCGAGCTGACTTTGCTTGTTCACGGACGTGCGGGTGATGAAAGACTGCGTATAGCCGTTTGCGGCGGAGAGGCATCTGTCAGCGAGCACTCAGGTACATGCGAGCTGGAGCTTGACCATATCGATGCCATGAACATGCTGTTCTCACCCATGTGTCCCGGACGAGAGGTGCTGTCTGATTTTGCGCGGCTACTTTTGCCGTTGCCTATCTGGCTGTACTATGCCGATGCGGTCTGAATAAGCCGGGAGGGTGTCGTGATTTCATTTAATCAATGCTTATATACGGTGTTGGATCAGCATTTCACGCTGAGCAGTTCCGCCAAAATTGCGCTTATGATAGCGCTTATGCTGGCCAGCGCCGCGGTGGCTTATCTGTTGGGCAGTATCAACAGTGCGGTGATCATTTCAAAACTTATGCACCATGAGGACATACGCACTCGCGGAAGCGGCAATGCCGGCGCTACCAATATGCTGCGTACCTACGGTAAGCTACCGGCTGCCCTTACTTTGATAGGCGATATGTTGAAATGCGCAGCGGCGGTGATTGTCGGTGCTCTTCTTTGGATAGACGGAGCCTATATTGCCGGGGTGTTCTGCGTGTTGGGGCATGTTTTTCCGTGTTGGCACGGCTTGCGCGGCGGAAAGGGCGTTGCGGTCACTGCAATGGTAGTGCTGATAACCAGCCCTGTCGTTTTTCTGGTGCTGTTGCTGGTATTCCTCATTGTTCTTTTTGGTACGAAATTTGTGTCCCTGGCATCGATTATGGCAGCACTTATGTATCCCGTGTTTTTGTCATCATGGAACACTATTGTTGGTGATGAGGGCAATCTGAACGTTGTCATGGCATTTTTGCTGACAGCGATCATTTTGATCATGCACCGGGAAAATATAAAACGTCTGCTGAACAAGACTGAGCCGAAAATCTCATTGGGCAAAAAGCACAGTGAGAATGAAGAACAGCAACAAACGGATGATGTACAGGATTCGGATTTTGCTCCGCATTATGTTGAACGCAAAAAAAAGAAAAAGGGAAAAAAGGGCAGAAAATAATGACTAAAGATGCACGCCCGGCAGCGACACGGTTGGCCGAGCTTATCGATTCCTCTGCCGAAATGGGACTGTTGCGCCGCGCGGTACTGTCCCGGCCTGATGACAGCGGAGTAAAGCGGGCTGAACTGCGCCCGGTATCGCTGTCACGTGGTCGGGCGCTTCAGATTGAGCTGTTCAGCTCGGATAACAAGGCATATCAGCGTAACATTATGCTTCCTCACCGCCCGGGCGAGCTGGAGGAGATAATTGCCGGGTACCGTCAGGTAAACCTAATAACCGGGGCGGGTGAGTGTGAGTACCGACGGTCAAAGTCCGGCAACTCGGTACTGCTGGGCGGCGAAAAACTGCTTGCTGCGCTGGCAAGCTCAACAGAAAAAGGCTGTTTTGCGACTACCAACGATAGGGTAAAGTCGCACATACTCACCGGTGGAGAACCTTTTTTGAAGTTGCTCGGAGTGAGCGACGCGAACGGACGTGTTTATGACAAAAAACAGTCAAAATTCCGACAGATAAATAAATTTCTGGAGCACATCCAACAGGTTGAGAAATACCTGCCGGACGATTGCATACGAATTTGTGATCTCTGCTGCGGAAAGAGCTATCTGTCGTTTGCGGTGTATCATTATTTTCGGTTTATCCGGGGTATGCGTGTGAGCATGACGGGCGTGGATTTAAAGCCGGATGTTATTGAATACTGCTCACAGATCGCAAATAAACTTGATTTTGACGGGCTTGAATTTTTGTGCGGTGATATCAACGACTACCGGACTGATGATCGTCCGCATTTGGTTATATCGTTGCATGCCTGCGATGTGGCGACGGATATCGTATTGCGTAAGGCAGTATCGTGGCGCACTCCGGTGATACTGTCGACACCCTGTTGCCACCATGAGCTTAACCACACGATGTGTTGTCCCGAATTGGATTTCATTGCGGAATATTCCATGCTGCGGCAAAAGCTGTGTGACGCCGCAACTGATGCGCTGAGGCTGTGTTTACTCGAGGCACATGGGTACACTACAGCCGCGCTTGAGCTGATCGATCCTGAGGAAACACCGAAAAATATTATGCTTCGTGCCATACTTCGCCGAGATTTTGACCCGTCAGGTCCCGAGGCAGTTAAGCTGATGGCGAGATACGAGCGTGCCAAGGCTTTTCTGCTCCAAAATAAATGAGCTTCTGGCTGAAACTGTGTTTTGTAGCTAAAAAGCAAAATCTCCGTAGGCTTTGCCGTGCGGAGATTTTGCTTTTTTACCGTGTCTTCCATTGAGCATGGGCAGTCGCTTTGAACTCACCGGCGCTCAGGTGTGTGTAATCTGAGTATTCAGCCACCGGTCGCTTTTGTCATTTGTACATATGGTGTTTACGCCTTGGATCGGCTCCTGAATATCAATGCTGCAAGATAGCCGAATATAAGCGCGGCTGCCGTACCGCCCGCGGCGGCGCGAAGCCCACCGGTGAATATGCCTAGCAGTCCGCTTTTGTCAACATCCTCGGAAATTCCCTTTGATATAAGATAGCCGAATCCAGTGAGAGGAGTGGTAGCGCCCGCTCCCGCAAATTCGGCAAACGGCTTGTAAACTCCAACCGCACCGAGAATCACGCCGGCAACAACATAACCTACAAGTATACGTGCGGGTGTCAGCCGGGTTCGATCTATCAGTATTTGTGCGACAACGCACAAAAGTCCGCCGAAAATAAACGCCCAGACAAAATCCATGATCATTATATTTCCTCCTTTGCTCAGGATTCCAAACGCACAAGATGTGCCACAGCAGGAATTCCGTCGCCTTGCTGAACAGTCATAGGGCTCATCATGGCTCCTGTACCGACAAACAAGACCTGTCGCAATTCCCGTTTCCACAGCCGCGGTATGAAATAGGATGCCATTACCGCAGCCGAACAGCCACAGCCTGAGCCGCCGCTGTGAACGTCCTGTGTGTTGGGATCGTAAATCAACTGACCGCAGTCGGTCAGCTTGTCCGAAATTGTTTTATCGGCAATGAGGTCGCGCAGAATTGCGCTGCCTTCAAAGCCCAGATCCCCGGTGACGATACAATCAACAAGCTCGCAATCCCGACATTGATCAAAGTATCGCAGAATTGTGTCGGCCGCCGGAGCCATGGCGGCACCCATATTGTTTGCATCACGCACGCCCATTTCGCGGACAATACCGGGCAGTGCACCGGTTACGGTAACGCGGCCTTCACGGCCGACAATAAATGCTCCAGCTCCGGTAACAGTCCATTGGGCTGTCGGCGGGCGCTGTGAGCCGTACTCGAGCGGCGAGCGGTACTGGCGTTCTGCCGTGCAATAATGCGATGATGCGATTGATGCGACCGTGTTCAGAGCTCCGCCGCTGACTGCCATAGCCGCCAGCATAAGTCCTTCTGCTGCGGTGGAGCAGGCACCGTAAAGGCCGAAATACGGAATTTCATATCCGAGCATACCAAAAGCCGAGCCGGTGCATTGATTCATCAGGTCGCCGGCAAAAATTGCATCAATATCGCTTTCCGATAATCCCGATTTAGCTATGGCCGTGTTCATGGCTGCCCGCTGCATGGACGATTCGGCATGCTCGTAGCTGTCCTCGCCGAACTTTTCACTTTCGTCGTGTATGTCAAAATAACTGCCCAACGGGCCGCTGTATTCCAGTTTGCCGACCGCCGAGGCGGAGGCTATGACGGCGGCGTCAAGTTTTATAATTTTGTTCAACTCTGTGCTTCCTTTACGCTTGATTTTTGATGTGAAGTGTGATATACTAATAATATATTTATGTTTGATATGCGTGGCAATCACGCAGGAAAGGCAAGACATATCATGATACGTGAAATACACAACGACATTCTCCGTGTCCGTGTCAACGAGCACGGTGCCGAGCTTTATTCCGTCGTACGTAATGACGGTACCGAGTATATCTGGCAGGGATGCGCGCCTTATTGGGACGGGCGTGCTATGAACATTTTCCCTAACTGCGGACGCTTTTTCGACGGCAGATATACTTACCGCGGCAAGGAATACTCAATTAAATGTCATGGCGTTGCGCGTGATGCAGACTTTGTGCTTATGCCCGACAGTAGCGCTGACACGCTGGTGTTCGGCCTTGACAGCAATGATGTCACACGTGCTTCATATCCCTTTGACTTTTCTCTCAGAATAAGCTATCATCTTGACGGTGAGCGCCTTGAGTGCCGTAACTTCGTCACAAACACAGGAGACGATATCCTGCCTTTTTCCACCGGTGCACACCCCGGCTTCAATGTCCCGCTGACGGCCGGAAACAAGTTCAGTGACTACCGGGTTGACTTCGGCAATGTCGGTCAGCTCGTACGTACACCTATAAATGGCAAAGGCTTTATTGAAGGTGAGGCCACTTGGTATCCGCTGATGGACGGAAGGTATATCGAGCTTGATCATCATCTGTTCGATAACGATGCCATTTTCTTTGAAAATGTTCCGTCGTCGGTGAGCATAGTGTCTGATAAAGACAGACGCTCGGTTACATTGACCTGTCCGCAGGTACGGCGTCTCGGCCTGTGGCATACAAATCAGACAGACGCACCGTTTGTCTGCATAGAGCCTTGGCTGGGCGTACCGAGCCGGCAAGGTGTTATTGACGATCTTGCCACAAGACCGGACATGATACGCCTGACTCCCGGCGACAGCTTTGCCTTTGATTACACTATCAGCTTCAACTGATATTCGGAATATATTATGCCCCGGGATTCCGGCTTTAATGATACTTGTCAGCCAGATACCCGGGGTAATTATTGTTTTGAAAGGGGCATAATTCCATGTTGAAAAGCGATGCGCTTCAATATCACATAAATATCTGTCCGGCTGATGCCGGCGGTTATGCCATACTTCCCGGAGACCCGGGGCGCGTGCCTAAGATCGCCGCACTGCTTGACGGTGCCGAGCATGTGTCAACCAACAGAGAGTACAATATATGGCGCGGCACGCTGGATGGAGAACGGGTGTTGGTATGTTCAACCGGAATCGGCGGACCGTCTGCCGCAATTGCCGTTGAAGAGCTGGCAGCTTGCGGCGTTCATACCATGATACGCATAGGAACCTGCGGGGGAATCGCTCTTAAAGTGAAATGCGGCGATATTGTTATAGCGTCGGGAGCCGTTCGCCATGAGGGAACCAGCCGGGAGTATGCTCCTATTGAGTTTCCCGCCGTGCCGGATACCGATGTGCTGTTTGCTTTGCGCGGCGCCGCGACCGGACTGGGGATTACCGCTCACACCGGAATTGTGCAATGCAAGGATTCATTTTACGGTCAGCACAGCCCGGGACGTATGCCTGTGTACTACGAGTTGGAGGCAAAATGGGAGGCGTGGAAGCGACTTGGTGTACTGGCCAGTGAGATGGAGTCTTCCACACTGTTTACTGTTGGGGCGGCGTTGGGACTGAAAACCGGTGCTGTGTTCACGGCAGTGTGGAATCAGGAGCGTGTCAACGCAGGGATTGACAGTGACACTGATGAGACGCATGATTCCGGTAATGCCATTCGTGTAGCGGTTGAGGCTATGCGCACGCTGATTGCGGCACAAAGGCATATCGGTTAGTTAAGGCACATTGCTTATAGCATGCCAAGATAGTCTAAGATACCGTAATATACTCCCTGCGCGAACAGATCCGGCTGTGTGTTCATGAGCGTAGCGTCGTAATAATTGCTGATAAATCCAAGCTCAACAAGAACGGCAGGCATCTGTGTCTTTCGCAGGACGTACAGGCCGGGCCGGGCGAACACTCCCCGGTTTTTCAGTCCTGTGATCTGGTTGAGCCAGTACAGTATGCGTTCGGCAAGCGGGTATGCTGCGCTGCCGGCCGAATAAACGTAAGCCTCACTGCCGGTTGCGGTGGGGAACTCGGAGGCGTTGGTGTGCAGACTGATGAAGTAGTCTGCTCCCCAGGAGTTTGCATCATTGACGCGGGCGCTCAGGCTGGTTGCATTTGAAGTACCCAGCTGTGTTGTCGGCTCGGGACGCGACAGCCGCACCGAAAAATTACCGTTTGCCCTCAGCAGCCTGGCAAGGCTTTGACCTATGGTGTATACTATGTCCTGTTCCCGCAGGCCGTTGCCCTCGGCACCGGCGTTGGGATTGACCGGGTTGTGACCTTGGTCTATGTAAATTTTTATGGCCATATGCACCTCACACAAATTAAAGCTACATTACAAAGTATATTCACCGGTACGCCGTAAGGTGTACCGGGAAAGGCGGTTATTTATGTCCGACAAACACTGTTCCGGCAGAGCGGAAAAAAACAACACCCGAAGAGGGTGCCTGTATCTTGTCGCAACGCCGATAGGTAATCTCGCGGATATGTCGGAGAGGGGACTTAAGGTGCTGTCCGAGGTTGACTTTATAGCCGCCGAAGATACCCGCAATTCACTGCGTTTGCTTACGCATTTCGGAATTTCAAAGCCGATGGTATCATATTATGAGCACAACAAGCGTGAGCGCGGCGAGGAGCTGGTCGACCGTATACGCGGAGGCGAGTCCTGCGCACTGATAACCGATGCCGGTACTCCCGGCATCAGCGATCCGGGTGAAGATATTGTAAGGCTGTGTGCAGAAGCGGGCATAGACGTGATCCCGGTTCCCGGAGCCTGTGCTGCGGTCTGTGCTCTAATTGTTTCGGGACTTCCCACCTCAAGATTTTGTTTTGAGGGCTTTCTTCCCGTCGACAAGTCGGACAGGCGGTCTCGTCTCGAACTGCTACGCCGTGAGCAACGTACCATTATACTTCACGAGGCGCCTCACAAGCTACGTCAGACGCTTGCCGATCTGTGCCGTGAATTGGGAAGTGAGCGCCGCATATCGCTTTGCCGCGAGCTTACCAAGCTGAATGAGCAGGTGCTTCGTACAACGCTCGGTGGAGCAGTGGAGTATTACAGTACAAATGAGCCGCGCGGAGAATATGTGTTGGTAATTGATGGCGCAGACACCGCCTCAGATGACTGCTTCTGGCGTGAGATGACAATAGAACAGCATTTTGAATATTATATAAACAGCGGAATGGAGCGCCGCGAGGCTGTCAAAGCGGTGGCGCACGATCGCGGAGTTACCAAAAATGACATATATCAGAAGTTTGTCACAAAACAATAATTGTAGATAATACACATTGACTTCAGTACAGTAATATGTTATCATATTAATAATTTGAAATCAGTGTTTACAAAGAGGATATCATTTATGAACAAACTCAGAGCAGGCGTCATAGGCGCCACGGGTATGGTCGGTCAGAGGTTTCTGACACTGCTTGATAACCACCCATATTTTGAAGTTACGGCGCTGGCTGCCTCGGCCCGGTCAGCCGGCAAAACATACGAGCAGGCACTTGACGGCCGTTGGAAGCTGGATGTTCCCATGCCTGATTATGCACGCAACATGAAAGTTATTGATGCCTCCGATATTGATACAATGGCATCTATGGTTGACATGGTCTTTTGTGCCGTTGACATGAAAAAAGAAGAAATCAAGGCGCTTGAGGAGGCTTATGCCAGGGCGGAGATACCGGTTGTATCCAACAACTCGGCTAATCGCTGGACTGATGATGTTCCGATGGTTATCCCGGAGATCAATCCTGAGCATCTTGAAGTCATCAAGGCACAGCGTGCCCGCCTCGGTACACGCCGCGGCTTTATAGCCGTCAAGCCAAATTGCTCAATTCAGTCATACGTTCCCATGCTGACACCGCTGCTTAAGTATAAGCCTACTAAAATTGTTGCTACGACCTATCAGGCAATTTCCGGTGCAGGCAAGACGTTCCGTGAGTGGCCTGAAATGCAGGACAACGTCATTCCGTTCATCGGTGGCGAGGAGGAAAAGAGCGAGCAGGAGCCGCTGCGAGTCTGGGGACATGTGGAGAATGGTGTTATCGTCAAGGCAGACGCGCCGCTGATCACTACGCAGTGTATACGTGTTCCGGTAACAAACGGACATACTGCTGCGGTGTTCATGAGCTTTGAGGAAACCCCAACCAAACAGCAGATACTTGACGCATGGCGTGATTTCAGTGGACTTCCGCAACAGCTTGAGCTGCCGCATGCTCCGCGTCAGTTTATCACGTATTTTGACGAGGACAACCGCCCTCAGTGCCGTCTTGACCGGGACATTTACGGCGGTATGGGTGTCTGTGCCGGACGTCTGCGCCCCGACACCGTGTTTGACTACAAATTCGTCGGTCTGTCGCACAACACGCTTCGCGGTGCTGCCGGTGGCGCGGTGCTTATTGCCGAGCTGTTGTTCAGACTGGGCTATTTTGACTGAACCTATGCATAAATTAACAGCCCCTTGCTTTCTGTGCGATAACACAGCAGAGCAGGGGGCTTTGCAGTTGCAATTGATCATGCTTATATTTAATGTCCGTGCATTATATTTTTTCAAGAGTCCCCGGCAACAGCCGGGGACTCTTGAAAATCAGTTATTATTGCCTTTTTTGTAGAAAAACAGCGATACCAGCATAATTATGACAAACACGGCCAAATACCAGATAGTCGCGGTCTTATGAGCCCAAACGGCGGCGAATATCATGAAAACACAGCTTGCAACCGCCAGAGGAGCTAGCACAAACCGCTTAAACGGGTGCAGATCCTTTTCCTTGAGAATCATGACAATAAATATAGGAATGTAAAATGCGTAAATCGTGACGATAGGCAATTCGGACGAGTCAAATGCAACCGGACCGAACCAACATTCCGGTGCAAGATTTGCTCCGTAAAAGTAAACCAACCAGGCTGCGCAAACCAGTACTCCGACTACAGATGAGTTGGTAGGCATGTTTGTTTTTTCGTCAACCTCACCGAACAGATCAGGGCGCGGTCCGATATCACGTACGGCGATAGAGTAAAGTCCGCGCGTTGAAGCCAGCATGAGTCCGTTGAGCGTGCCGAGACAGGAAATCACAACCAACACGAACAGTCCGACGCCGGCGGCATTGCCGAAGATCTTTTGAAACGCCAGCTTGGCTCCCGCCTCGCCGCTTTCCATAAGCTCGGCGTTGGTGGCTCCTCCGGCAAGACCGATGTAGTAAAGTATATAAGTTACAATAATGATTATTGATCCGAGAACCAGCGCGATGGGAAGATTTCGTTTTGCGTTTTTCAACTCGGCATTGATACTGGTAGCGATGATCCAGCCCTCATACGCAAATGCCGTTGCGACTACTGCGGTCAGCAGGGCTCCGCCGTTTCCACCCGAAACTGTTGTTACAACTGTGGTGAAATTTTCAACAGTGAGGCCGTTTGACAGTCCGGCAATTGTGCCGACAATAGCCATGGCAAACAGCGGGATCAATTTGATAATTGTTGTTGAAACCTGAAATTTTCCTGCGAGTACAGGGGAAAGAGCATTGAGCGCGTAGCTTGCGATGAGCAGAAATCCGGCAAGCAGCATTACGGAGCCGCCGGTGATGTCCCATCCTAATATGACGCCGATATAACGTGCCGAAACCCACGCCAGGACCGAGGTCAAGGAAGGATAGTAAATAAACGTCAGAAACCAGCCGACGGTGTAGGCATATCCGCGTCCGACAGTGATCTCGGCATAATCGACAAGCCCGTTTACTTTAACGTAACGTGTTGCCATAATAGCGAACGTGCAGGCGCATATTATCATGACCACGCCACCGATTCCCCATGCCAGAATGCCTAAAGGAAGATTTCCGCCGGTAGCGGTCAGAACCTTTTCGGCTTTGAAGAATACTCCGCTTCCTATAACTATACCGACGACCATGGCGATAGCGGTAAGCAGGCCGTATTTTTCTTTCATCTGATTTTTCATGCAGTTATTCTCCTATATGTTGTATTATGACCGCCGGTCATGATTTTTTCTTGCCGAGATAGGCTTCCTTGACTGTGTCGTTTTCCAGCAGTTCAGCTCCGCTGCCGGACATTGTTATTTGTCCGGTTTCAAGGACGAATGCTCGGCCGGCAACCTTGAGCGCCATATTGGCGTTCTGCTCAATAAGCAGGACAGTGATGCCGTTTTTGTTTATCTCACGTATAATATCGAAAATTCCCCTGACGACCAGTGGGGCAAGCCCGAGTGACGGCTCGTCCATCATCATAACCTTAGGTCTTGACATGAGTGCCCGGCCGACGGCCAACATCTGCTGTTCTCCACCTGACAGTGTACCTGCCATTTGCCATTCTCTCTCCTTAAGCCGTGGAAACAGTGAATAGACATACCGGAAGTCGTCATCAAGCGAGTCACGACGCAGGTAAGCGCCGACGCGCAGGTTTTCCTTGACAGTCAGATTAGGGAACACACGCCGTCCCTCGGGTACCAGCACTATGCCGCTTTTGACGATATTGTCGGGCGACTTGCCGACTATATCATTTCCTTCGTATAGAATTGATGCGTTGTGCGGCCGAACCAGCCCCGAAATGCACTTGAGCGTGGTACTCTTTCCTGCACCGTTCGCACCTATCAGTGTGACGATCTCGCCGCGCGGCACGTCAAACGATATGCCTTTTACGGCTTCGATACCGCCGTAGGATACCGCAAGGTTTTTGATTTCAAGTATGTTGTCACTCATCGTCGCTGACCCCCAGATAGGCCTTGATAACAAGGTCGTTGTTCTGTACCTCCTCAGGCGAGCCTTGAGCGATGAGCTTGCCGAAGTCGATAACATATATACGGTTTGAAATATCCATGACCAGATTCATATGGTGCTCGATGATAAGTATTGTAAGTCCCATTTCGTCACGGATATGGTTGATGAAGGCAGTAAGCTCTGCTGTTTCCTGCGGATTCATTCCGGCGGCCGGCTCGTCCAGTAGCAGAAGCCGTGGCTCGGTTGCCAGCGCGCGGGCAATTTCAAGATGCCGCTGCTTACCGTAGGGAAGAGAGGTAGCTTTTTCGTCTTTGACGTCCTCAAGTCCGACCCGGCGTAGCAGCTCAAGTGACTGCTCACGCATACGTCGCTCCTCGGCTGAATTTATTCTCAGCGTTGCGGACAGAAGTCCTGCCTTGCATCTGACATGCTTGGCTAAAAGCACGTTTTCAAAAACAGTCATTGATTTGAACAGTCTGATATTCTGGAAGGTGCGTGCAATTCCGGTTGCGGTGATGCGGTCAGGGGTGTTGTATATCACCTTATTGTACTTGCCGGAATTTTCGCCGGCATACAGCTTTTTCATTTTTCCGTGCGGATAGTCTTCAGCTATTACGTCGCCGCAGAAGCAAATCTGTCCGTTGGTGACGCGGTAAACACCTGTTATTGCATTGAATACGGTGGTTTTTCCGGCACCGTTAGGCCCGATCAGAGATACTATCTCGCCTTCATTTACTTCCATAGAAAGGTTGTTGACGGCAACGACACCGCCGAACTGCATTGATACGTCGTTAAGTCGAAGGATATTATTCATTTTTTGTCCTCCGCTTTCCGTCTGAATATTTTGCAGAACAGTTTTTTGATATTTTTCCAGATCGCCACGACATCGAACTCATGATCTCCCATTATACCGCGGCGGAAGAACAGCACAAACACCATAATTATGACCGAGAACACAACCAGCCGGAAGCCGTTGCGGAATATCGGCAGGCTGAATCCGAGAAATTCGCCGCTGTCAAGTCCGCGCAGCCACCATTCGGACGAGGCAATAAACAGTGTGCTTGCCAGCACTGAGCCGGTGATGGAGCCGATTCCCCCGATGACCACGATGAGCAGTATCTCGTATGTCATGGAAGAAGTGAAGGGAGCTGCCGAAACCGAACCCTGATAAACTGCGAACAGCGCACCGCCGATCCCGGCAAAGAAGGAACTTGTTACAAAGCTGATCATTTTATGGCGCGCAAGGTTGATGCCCATAGCTTCGGCAGCGATCTCATCGTCGCGTATAGCCTTGAGTGCCCGGCCGTACGACGAGCGGATCATGAGTACGATTATCAGTATGCACACGACCGCGAACAGAAAATACGGCATGACCAGCGAAAATTTTTCAAATACAGTGCCATCAAGCACTGACTTGAAGGTTCTGAGTCTTGAGAGTGGGAAGGAGCCGTTGGTGAGCGGGCCGAGCTTATCCCATACTATTATTGTGCGGACGATTTCCGCAAAGCCGAGAGTGGCGATAGCGAGGTAGTCGCTTTTGAGCTTGAGTACCGGCAAGCCAATGAGAAATGCAAACAGTGCCGCTACAAGTCCTCCGAGCAGTATTGCCACCAGCAGAGGTAGCTCAAAATTGATAATAGGTGTCGTGCCTTCGGGAATTGAGAAGCTGTATACCATCTGACGGTATTCGTCCGGAATGATGAAAACTGCGCAGGTGTAAGCACCCAACAGCATAAATCCCGCCTGGCCGAGCGAAAACAGCCCGGTAAATCCGTTGAGCAGGTTCATTGAGACCGCAACGATAGAGTATACGCATACCTTCTGTGCGACCTTGACTATCATATCGTAGGAATTGGAAGTGCAGTCGATTATCATAACGATGGCAAACAGCACTATTATCGCGGCGAGGTTGGCCAGAGCACGCTTAGAAATCTTTTTTTCGTTCAACATAATGCTGCCCCCTTACACCTTGTCGATATTTTCTTCTCCGAAAAGCCCGGTGGGCTTTACACAGAGAATTATGATAAGCAGAAGAAAGGTGAAGGCGTCTGAGAAGATAGTGTAGCCGGTAGCCTTGACCAGGTTTTCACACAGTCCTATTATGAAGGCACCCACAACCGCTCCGGGGATAGAACCGATTCCGCCAACAACCGCAGCAACAAAAGCGCGCAGTCCGGGCATGGCTCCCGACGTAGGTGTGACGGAAGGGTAGTTGGAAAAATAAAGAATTGAACCGACCGCAGCTAAAAATGAGCCGAGCACAAATGTGAAGCTTATGACGCGGTTGATCTTGATGCCCATCAGTTGAGATGTTGTGAAGTCTTTGGAGACCGCTCTCATGGCCATACCCACCTTGGTGTATTTTATCAGACATACCAAGGCTATTACGAGAACTATAACAAGCACGGGAGTTATGACGGTAACGCGTTTTGTAACTGCGCCGAATATAGTTATGTTTTCCTGAAGAAAGGGAATGGAGGGATAAGTTTTTGCAAGTCCGCCTGTGACAAACAGCGCTACGTTCTGAAGCAGATATGATACACCGATTGCCGATATCATAGCAGACATACGCGGCGCTGAGCGAAGTGGCTTGTATGCAACGCGCTCAATTGTCAGACCTACCACGGAGGTTACTACGAGCACGAATGGGATCGATAGGTAAAGCGGCATTGCCGTGGTCGCATAAACCATTATGAGTCCTGCAACCATGAAAACGTCGCCGTGTGCGAAGTTGATAAGTCGCAGAATTCCGTATACGAGGGTATATCCTATTGCAATAAGTGCGTACTGACCGCCTACCGATATACCCGCCAGAATATATTCCATAATAAAGTAATTCCTTTCTGTTACCATGCGGGGAAAGAAAGCCGGAGCTTCGTGTGACTCCGGTGTGCATAATACATTTAAGGCAACACCGCGCAATTCTGATACTAATAGTATAAAGCGGAAGCCGGGAACGTCAGGAGTTCCGCAGCGCCCGGCAGAATTGTGCGGTGCTGCCTTAAACCACAATGCCTCAACGCGTCTGAGCATTGAGGCATTGTGTGATTTTACCGGAAATCAGCCGATGCCTTGTTCTTTTACGAACTCCCAAAGGCCGGTGGTATTGTTGGCCTTCTTTATGTATGCAATGTTGCGGTCAGCGTCACCGTTGACCTGTTCGAATTTGATGTTTCCGGTCACGCCCTTGAATTCGACGCCCCACAGAGCCTGCTTGATAGCAGCGCGGTCAGCCGAACCGGCGGCTTTGATAGCCTCGAGAGCGGTGAAGTATGCGTCATAGCCCATGGCAGAGACGGCCGAAATTATGTCATTGCCGCCATTGGCAGTCAGATATTTTTCGTTGCCTGCGGCATTGAGCCATGCCTTGAAGCCGCTGTCAAATTCGGCGTTTGCGCCTTCCTGATAGAAGGTGGTGACTTCTATGGAAACATTGGTGCCTTTAGCGGCGTTGAGAATTACGTTGGAATCCCATGTATCGCCGGCAAGCAGGGGAATGTTTGCGCCCTGAGCGGAAACGGCTTTGATAATAAGCTGAGCATATTCGATAGAGGTGGGGGCGAACATGACATCTGCCTCACCCTTGACGGCGTTGGTCACGAAGGAGGTGAAGTCAGCTGTGCCGGTGGTGAAGTTTTCGGCGATGACCTTGCCACCCAGCTTTTCAAAGGCGGTCTTGAAGCTACTGGTCAGACCAAGGTCATAAGGGTTGCCGGCCTCAGCCAGTGTATATGCTACCTTCGCGCCGTCGTCCCACGCTTTTTTTGCAAGAACTGCTCCCTGGAAGTCATCAAGGAAGCAGATACGGAAGTAGTGCTTGTTGCCGGCAGTAACCTGAGTATTGGTGCAGGTAATACCGATTGCGGCAACACCGGCTTCCTCAAATGTGGGAGATGCGGCAATTGAAACGCCTGAGCCGTACGAACCGAGGACTACGGAAACGCCCTTGTTTACCAATTCGGAGGCGGCGGTTATACCCTTGGCATTATCGGACTGGTTGTCCACTTCGACTAGCTCGATTTTGTAAGTTTCTCCTCCGATTTCGATTGTGTTCTGAATTGAGTGAGCGTAAATCACTCCGAGTGTTTCCTGCTTTCCGCCCGGGCCGTTTGAGCCGGAAGCGGGCTCATAAACGCCAATTTTTATGACCTTGTCGCCGGACTTATTGCCGCAGGACGAAAGGGTAAGGATGCAGGTGCAGGCAAGCATCAGTGCGAGTGTCAGACAGATAAATCGTTTCATTGATGTTTTTCTCCTTAGTAATTTTACATAGTCTATTCAAATCCTGCTTGTAAAAGCATAAATTTGTTATGACGATTTTACTACCGTTTTGCATATTTGTCAATAGGAAAATGCAAATTTTTGCATTTTGTATTCAAAAAAGTCTGGCTTTTTTGATTTTTATGACGCGGAACCGACTTCAAAACGTCATTGTTTGTGAATATTTGATTTCGGATAAAAAGTAAAAAATAATCATTTACATTGCAGTATGTGGAGATACAGTTATTTAAGGACAATATCCTTCCGGCTTTAAAAGTCAGACTGAGCGTTGGAAACATACAGTTAAAAACAAAAATCACCTTACCGTCCCAACGGCAAGGTGATTTTTGTTTGGCAGACTGTGCTGCACTTATAATCGATTATGCTGCCAATGCTGATTCAATCATTAGCTTTCATAGCCTCTACCATGTCCACACGGCGGATCTGACGACGCATAATGCAGTTGACCAACAGCGTAAATATCACTGAAATCATAAACGCTGCAAGATAACTCAGCGGGTAAATATCCCGACCGAACATTACCATGTCTACCTCGACCGTCCGCACGACAAACGAGTGCAACCAGATGCCGACGGCAAGCCCCGCCAGCGAGCCGATAAAGCTGAGCAGATTGGTTTCGCGGAAAATATACTGCTCGACCTCAATTTTGTGGAAACCGAGCACACGGATCGTGGCAAGCTCGCGGCGGCGCTCACAGATGTTGACGTTCGTGAGATTGTACAGCACTACTGCCGACAACAACCCGGCGGCAAGTATCAGCACGATCACCACTCCGTTTATGCTTTTGATAGAGTCGGCAAATGAGTCCTTGAGAGATACCGATGAGCTGGCGTAGAACACGTGCCCGGTAGCCATTACGTCAGAGATAAGCCCATCGGCAGCGGTATTGTCGGTAAGAATGCATAACAGTGTTGTGTAATCGGGGGCGGTCCCGAACATATCGCGGTATGTCGCTTCAGACAGGTATGCGTGTGATGAAATATAGTTTTCGGTAACACCTGCGACGGTGGTCGTGCTCTGTATCCCGTCTGCATTTTCCAGTGTTACCTCGTCTCCGGCTTTTATGCCGAGCTCCTCACACAGCTTTTCCGTAAGTACAACTCCACTGTCCGGGAAGGCAATGCCGTCACCGGACCGGCGCTCACGCAACGTTATAAAGTCACCGAATTTGTCCGGAGCTTGCGGTATACACAGTGTTACGGCGCTTTGCTTATCACCCGAAATTGCTTTTCCGCTGCTGTCGGATACCACAGTCCAGCTGTCAACCGCAGTTGTATCGGAGAGAAGTGAAACAAGCTCGGGATCGGCTGCGGCAGCTGTTGCGTCATCGGCCATTATGCTCAGCTGATACTTGTAAATCTCTCCGTATTGTTTATCAACAATGTCGTTTATCGAATCGTGCAGGCCGAAGCCGGTAAGCAACAGTGCCGAACAGCCTGCCACTCCGATCACAGTCATGAAAAATCGCTTTTTGTAACGGAACAGATTGCGGCAGGTAACTTTGTGTGTGAAGCTCATGCGGTTCCATATGAAGGGCAGGTGCTCCAGCCATATCCGTTTTCCCGCTGCGGGGGCTTTGGGCTGCATAAGTGCTGCGGGAGCTGCCCTGTATTCACTGTAACAGGCCCAAAGTGTAGCCAGCATTATGCTGATTATTGTTACAGGAGCTACCCACAGCACTATGTCCGGACGTATGGGGGTCGAGACCTGCGGCATGTTGAACATCATGCTGTATGCCGAGCTGATGGCGAGAGGGAACAGCCGGAATCCGACTGCAAAACCAAGCACGCACCCCAGAACTGATGACAGCAGGCTGTACATAATGTACTCTCCGAGGATCTGACCGTTGGTAAAGCCGAGCGCCTTGAGCGTTCCCATTTGCCCGCGGTTTTCCTCTACCAGCCGCGTCATTGTCGTGAGCGCGACAAGCAGTGCAACCATGAAGAAAAACACAGGGAATATTTTGGACAGTGCGGCCACCTTGCCGACATTGCTGTCAACGCTGGAATATGCCGATGAATCGGCGCGGGTACGGATTATCCAGCGGCTGTCCTCAAGGCTGTTCAGCTTTTCTTGCGCATCGGCAATTTCGTCATCAAGGTCGGCAAGCATGTCATCGGCTTTGTCGGATGAGCTTTGCTCAAGTGTGGATCTTATGTTGTTAAGCGTGTCGCCCAGCAGTGAAGCGAGCACCGGAGATGACTGTGCGGTCATCGCCATTGTAGCGGCGGTCTGAGTCAGTCGTGAGACGGTATCCTCACCCAAGCTGCGATTGATCTCGAGCACCTGGCGCAGCAGTGCCGCAGAGTAGTTAAGACTGTCAAGACCTGACTGCGCGTCAGATTTTACCGCCTCGGTGCGTAGCTTTGACTGTGCCTCGCCCAAAGTCCTGATATCATCTGTGACAAGGTTGACCAGTTCTTCATATTGCTCGCTGAATGTATCGAGCGCTGCCGCGCCTTTCAGCGTTACAAAAACATCCGTATAATAATCGAATGAGAAAAGATCACGGCTGACATAAACATCAAGCGCGACCTTACCGGCACCGACATTAGTCGGCTCGGACACAATGCTGATGGCCATGGGACTTTCTACAAAACCGACAACAGTCAGTTCGGTAAGATTCATTGAATCGGTAAGGCTTTGATATCCGGCGTTGTCACGGGACAGCGACAGCTTGTCTCCAAGTGAAATGCTTCCGGAGGAATAGCGCCCCGAAACGATCTGGATTACACACTCTCCGGGGGCGGAAGGAAGGCGTCCCTCGGTCAGCCGAAAGCGGTTCAGTTCGCAGTCGCCAGCCTCGTCAAGCACGGCGTATACACGTGAGGCATAGGTTTTATCCTTAGGGCCGTCGAGCACCATGTCCATGACGCGCGCCGGCATAACCGTTTCCACCCTCTCAAGTCCGGCAACGGCGTCCGCGTCTTCTCCTGCCATACCGAGCGTCGCTTTGAGGTCAACATCATACCATGCAAGCTCATCCATGAAGCTGTCGGCAGTGGCGTACATATCCGGAGAGGTGGCGGCAAGTCCTGCCATAAAACCGGATCCCAATGCCACTATGAACATTATGGACAGAAACCTGTTAAGGCTGGTGCGTATACCTCGGAATATATTTTTGGCTCTTGTGCGCTTCATGCCTTACCACTCAATCCTTTCGACCGGCATAGGTTCCTGATTAAGCTCCACCGCTGTTGCCTGTCCGTTTTTGACGCGAATCACACGGTCGGCAATGCGGGTCAGTGCGCTGTTATGTGTTATTATTACAACTGTCTTTCCGGTGGAGCGGCAGGTATCCTGAAGCAACTTCAGGACTGCCTTGCCGGTATTATAATCCAGTGCTCCGGTAGGTTCGTCACAAAGTATCATTTTGGGATTTTTGGCCAGCGCACGGGCAATTGAAACGCGTTGCTGTTCACCGCCGGACAGCTGTGACGGGAAATTTTGCATACGCTCACAAAGGCCAACCTGAGTCAGCACCTGACGCGGGTCCAGACTGTGCGGACAGATCTCGGATGCCAGCTCGACGTTTTCAAGTGCGGTCAGGTTTTGTACAAGATTATAAAACTGGAATACGAATCCCACATCGGTGCGGCGGAAATCTGTCAGCTGACGCTCGTTCATACTGCTGATCTCACGGTCTCCAAGCCGTACTGTGCCGGATGTGGCTGAGTCCATACCGCCGAGTATATTGAGCAGTGTGGTTTTGCCGGCACCGCTCGGTCCGACTATCACACAAAGCTCACCCTGATTTATCGTGAAGCTCATATTGTTCAGCGCACGGATTTCATGCTCACCGCTTTTGTAAATTTTGCAGACGTTATCAAATTCAATGTATGACATTGCAGAGGCTCCTTATATCAGTCCGTCAGAGACGACAGCAGTATGTAGTATGTTGAGGGAAGATGCTGTGTCAGCACCTCGACGGCGATTTTTCCGTTGTCGGCCATTATATGATTTAACAATTCGGTCAGCGGAGCAAAATCGCTGTCAGATGAGATCGCGTCGAGCAGGTCGGTGTTGTTGCCAGAGCTTTGGGCATTATTATTTTGCAGACTGGCCGCAATGCCGAGCATGAATTCAAAAACAGTGATCCCTTTGTCCGGGTCCAGCCCTGCTGAGGTCAGAGAATGACGGCTGCTGTAGTATTCCGATATGGTGGGAGCAATGCTTTGAAGCGTATCAACCGCAACCTTTATGCGGCCGGCAGTGTCCGCTTCTCCTGGCAGTACAATATCATTTCCGAGTCTGTGGTATCCCCAGGCGGAAAACGGCACCTCGGTGACTATGTCACTTGGATTAATATGATTGAAGATGTTGGCGCAATCCACGCCGCAGTCCTCCCCCCGGAATGTCGCCGGGGTGGCGAAAGTATATGTCATGACGTTTTGCGTTCCGAGCTGTGTGTTGAGTAGCATGCCGAGCAGATTTGCACAGGCGGCTCCGCGACTGTGTCCGCAAACCAAAACAAGCGGTGCTTTACCGGTCTGTGCCGCACCCTGTAACGGCTCGATTATGCCGGTCAGCACGTCCTGAGCGGCAAACAGAAAGTTTTCCGCAAAAACGGTGCTGTCGCTGTGTGACGGAGCAAAGTCAAAGTTTGAGTACCACTCCCCGGCTTCTGTTCCTCTCACGGCAACGATAAACAGTGTCCGCGAGACTCCGTTGTGTGTCAGCTGGCGCTGCCCCAGCGTGTAGGCACAGGTATGGGCCGGGTCATCGGCTGATTTGTCGTAGTTGACCTGCTTCACTACCTCAAAGCCGGCGGCTTTGAGCAATTCTTCCTGCCGATCAACCGTATGTCCCGAGCACAGTGTCAGCGCCTCCATGGCCAGACTGCGGCTGTATTCGGTGGTATCGGAGGGCAGTGTTATGGTGTCTGACAGAGAGGGAAGTGTAAATCCTGAATCGACGCCGCTAAGCCAGTCCGGGCTTAGTGTTTGCGGTGCGTCAGTTTCGGGAGCGGAGGTGGAATATGTTCGTCGGGTTGTAACGGAAGGTTGTTCGCTCTGATGCTGTGAGGCACAGCCTGTGAACAGCAGAAGCAGAGCGGCCGACAGTGCGCACAGATGCCGCGCATGCCTGATAGTGGAGTGAGTCATTTAAAAACTCCTTATAAAAAGATGATGTTGATTCGGACCGGTGTATGGCAGTGGGACGGGATAATAAATTCCCCCGGCGGTTTGATGCCGGGGGAAAGTTCGCGGCCGACACCGGAGTTTTGCAAACAGTAATTATATCTCCGGTCGGTGTGCACTATATGACGGATTTGTGAATTTCTCAAGATGCTTTAAAGACGGACCCCCTGGTCGGTCAGGCGGCGGCGTAGCACTGATACGTTGATGCTGTCGAGCGGTGTTCCCGAACTGACTGCCATTGCCGCAGCAACGCCGGCGGCCTGCCCCAGCGCCATGCAGGGCGGCATTACGCGTATCGCCCCGGCAGCTTCGCTGTCGGCACTGACCGCACGTCCTGCAACCAGCAGATTCTCAAGTCCCACCGGCACCATAGTGCCATAGGGAACACCATAATATTTACCTGCGGGAAGTGCTATGTATTCATTGCTGCGGGGGCCGAATTTACCATGTACGTCAACGGAATTTGCCGCCAGCATGATAGAGTCGTCGGGTATGGAACAGCCAAGCAGATCATCAAGTGTCAGCCGGCGCAGGCCGGATATGTGCCGTGTTTCGCGTATGCCTACCGTGCTTCCCGTTTCAAGCAGACGCGCATTTTCACAGCCCGGCACATATTTGACCAAAAAGCGGAATATCTCTTCGGCCTGGCGTCGGCCTTCAAGCTCGGCATGTGTCAGGCTTTCGGAGCTTGTGCCGTCCACACCCATTATGCGCGAGGTGTTGATGCTCCACTCGTCCGGATCGACGCCGCGGAACAGTCCGACAGACACGCGGTCAAGCGTCCAGTCGCCGGCCTGGCGCGCCTTTTCGACCCACCAGTGCAGTGAGCGGTAGTTGACACCGTCGCGTCGGAAGAAATTGTCTTTATTGCGCTCGATGTCGGCTTGAATCTTGTCGCTGTCGACATTCCCTATACGAAAGAACATGGTTGCAGGCTGTAGCTTGCCGTCGGCGTTGCCGAGCGTGAAGGGAACTCCGGCATCTGCGGCTACGTCGGCATCTCCTGTGCAGTCGATTACGACTTTAGGTTCTATGCCGCACAGTCCCTGCTTGCGGTGTACTATGACACGTGTGATTTTACTTCCGCTGCGTTCGGCGGCCACGAAAGCCGTATGATACAGCACTTGGACCCCTGCCTCGATCAGCATACGGTCGGCTACGATCTTAAGGGTTTCGGCTTTGAAGGGCGTGACGTGGAGGTGCCCGATCTTGATGTAGGAAGTGAATGCTGTTCCCGCATCGATCTCCGACGGCTGTATTGCGCCGCCCAGTGCGCACATGCGGTCTACGATCTCTTCAAAAAGTCCGCGTATGAGCCGCTCGGTACCTCCGCTGTCGTAGCATGTCATGAAGGGGGCGACCAATCCTGCCGTTGCCATACCGCCGCAGAAGCCGCCCTGTTCAACAAGCATAGTATGTGCCCCGTTGCGCGCGGCCGCAAGTGCGGCGCAAAGTCCTGCAACCCCGCCGCCGATCACCAGTACTGCGGGGCGGCAGACAACCTCTAACTTGCGCTGAAAATCAAAGTCCTGCATAAAATATCTCCGTGTTTGTGTTATTACTTGGTTTCTACGAACCCGGATGACGATACGCCGTAGGCATATGCCGCGGCGGCAAGCGCCGCTATCTTTTCGGATCTCATAGCGCCTGTATAGCATCCGACGCTGTATGACACAGACGCACCCGGTATTCCTTCACGGTAGGCTGTTAAGGTCAGCATTTTATCAAAGTCACAGGCGGAAATAGCCGGGGTGATCACGCTGTAGCCATTTGACTCGTGCATTATTGGCAATGTAATATTGACTCCGCTTCCGGTTGTCAGGCGCAGTTCAAGCCCATCTGCATCATCGGTACGGAAATAAAAAATTATGTAGGTTTTGCTGTCGTATGCCAGTGCCGCACCTGTGAAGGTAACGTGGACACCGTTGCCGGTAAGTATTTTGGAAGGAACACCGTCCGACATTGTACCGGAAGCTTCAATACCCTCGGATACCAGGCTGTCTGTTTTATAACCGACATAGCGTTGTGCGGCTCCGCCGTATATCAGAAGGTCTTTGACCACGTTTTTCATGGCATTGAATTTATCTTCACTGTATCCGAAATCCGAGGCAGAGCCCGCAAGAAGTGTGTGACAGTAGTCCGCTACGGTGTATTCAGGGCGGGTGTCGAGCACGCTGCCGTTCAGAATAAGTGCCGCGGATATGTTGTCTCCGATGCACTGCGGTGCGACACCGCAATAATCATAAACGTAATAATCACCCATTTTGGTGCCGGAAACAGTTGATGATGAACCGTTCATGTTGAATGTTATTTTGGCATCTGCGGCGGCACCGTTCAGCCGGGCGTAGTAGCGCACGGTTATGTCAGTCCCCAGAAGCACCGATACCATGACTATTTTGTTTAGTGTAATGCCGCAGCTGTCGCACAGGCCGTTGTTGTCGGCATCTGTGTGATCGGCAGCAAATACATCGGCTTCGGTGTTTGTAAGCAATTCATGTGCGGAACAAGATGTGCTACAGCCGGAATAATATGTGCGAAGGTAGACCGTATCAATGCCGCCTGGAGAGGGGAATTCATCTGTTCCTATGAGCTGACTCCAGCCTGCCTCGCTGTCTGCCTCGTTTAGAATACAGGCGGCGCGGCCATCACTCAGCCCGCTTTTGCTGTAGCCGTAAAGGCCGGATGAATTTCCGTTGTTCACTCCGATCGGAGCGGCCAACTCACCCTCGACATAACAGCATCCGGTTACGCTTCCGTTTGCGTTTTCTCCGCAGATGTATCCTATCCGGCTGTATGTGCCCGTGCGTGTGTTGCTTCCGATGCTCAGACAGCCGACAATACTGCCGCCCGCCAGCTTACCGCATATGCCGCCGTTACCGCCGGAACAGCCGGACACCTCGCCCGCGTTCAGACAGCCGCGTATTATGCCTGAGCATTGACCGCATATGCCTCCCACACAGGCCTCATCATAATTCGGAGCGCTTATGTTGGCGCTGTTGACACAACGCATTATCTCTCCCGTACTGAATCCGCATATGCCGCCGATGTTGTAGGCTGCCATGCCGCCCCGGACTGAGGTGCCGTTGTTGTGGCAGTCGGTAATAATTCCTTCATTGCTGCCGCATATGCCTCCCGCGTTTTTTGCTGAAATTACAATATAGCCGTCACCGGCTGAACAAGCCGAGATCGTTCCCGAGTTGATACCGCAAATCCCGCCTGCGTCAGAACCGGAATGAATGAAATACCGCTCAACATTCAGATTGCGTATTGTGCCCGAGCTCGAGCCGAACAGTCCGGTCTGTCCGGTGCCGGTATTGTTGAAATACAGGCCGGATACGGTGTGACCGTTGCCGTCGAAATCGCCGGAAAATCCGTTTATCGGTGTCCATTCACGAGGAGACCCGATGTCTGTACCTCCGGAGCAGTAGCTTACTCCCGGGTTGAGGTCTATGTCACAGACCAGCACTGCCCGCGCGTCGCGCTCTCCGTTGTTTACCGCCAGAGCAAAGTCATAAAGTCCGGTGGCGTCCGATATGAGAAAGCGACCGGAAATATCACGTGGCAGCGAAGGGCTGTCTGCATGACATGGAATCGATATTAACATACAAACGGAGGTGATAATCAGCAACATGGATGTCAGCCTGTGCAGAAAACGATGACGTATCATACAGTTCTCCTTTATATGTAAATAAATTTATTCAAGCAAAATATAGCATAAAAGATTCGGTTTGTCAACCTATACCGGGAATATATATGATATAATATACTCAATCTGTATTTTATAGGGTGGGCACGGACATGTTTGAAAAGCAATGTTATATAGATATTATGGACATGGCGGCAAGGGCGTACAGCCGGGAGAGTATTGAGGAGTATTACCGCCGCGTCCGCGACGGAGGGTTGAGAGAGCACGGGTTCGCACGTCTTGCCGCAAATCTCGGGATCCTTATCGCACACGGCCGGAGGGAAGAACTATTATCTCTGTTCTGTGATATGATGTCGCTGTGCTGTGAGCAGATACCGGCTCGGTGCGGTGCGGCCAATGATTTTTCGGTAAAAGAAATTATGCTGTGTCTTATGGAGGTCGGACGAGCCGGCATTGTGCCGGGCAGTCTGCTTGAACGCTGGCTTGACGGTATGAAAAACATTGACCCGCTTAAATGCTATGATGCCGTAGTAATACCCGGCGGAAAGCAGCGCTATAACTGGGCTGTGTTCTGCGCGGTAAGTGAGTATATGAGACAGTACTGCGGTCTCGGAGACACAGAGGAATTTGTCCGGCGGCAGTTGGTCTCTCAGCGCAGTCATTTTGATGATAACGGCATGTATACCGATCCGCATGAGCCGATCCTCTACGATATATGCACACGTGAACAGATAGCACTGCTTTTGCATTTGGGTTACGACGGACCTGAGCTTGAATTTTTGCGTGAACAGCTGGTCAGGTCTGCCGATCTGACACTTAAGGCACAGTCGGTGACCGGTGAGATCGCATACGGTGGCCGCAGCAATCAGATGCTTTTCAACGAGGCCATGCAGGCGGCGCTTTGCGAGTATTACGCGGCGTACTTCAAGGCACTTGGTGACATCAATGCCGCCGGTGAATTCAAGCGGTCGGCGGAGCTTGCCGCAAATGCGTTGTTGGGGTGGCTGGTTAGAGAGCCACGCACACATGTTAAAAACCGCTGGCCCTATGACAGCAGAATGGGCTGCGAGAAGTACGCATATTTTGATAAATACATGATAACCGTGGCGTCAAACGCGTATATGGCGTATATTATGGCAGATGACGGTATAACACCACTGTCCTGCCCGGCAGATAAAGGCGGTTATATTTGCCGCACGGGTGAAATGTTTCATAAGACGTTCTGCAATGCCGGAGGATATTTCATTGAAATTGATACGCGGCCGGATCCGGCTTACGATGCGGCGGGTGTCGGTCGCGTACACCGGGCAGGCGCGCCGTCAGCCCTGTGTCTGTCGGTGCCGTTTGCTGCTCATCCTGGGTATTATATCGGCAAGGACAACCCAGGTTATCTGTCATTGTGCCCGGCACGGCTTGAGAACGGTGAATGGCGGCTCGGGGCTGATCCGGAAACAGAATATGTCCCGCTAAAGGACTGCGCTGACAGGCTCAGCGCCGGCGTGGAGTTCCGTTGCAATATTGCCGGCGGAATTGTTGATTTCCGCTGTTCTGCGGCGGAGGACGGTGTAAGGCTGAGTGTGTCGGGGAGCGGCAAGGTGGGGATTTTTGTTCCGTTATTTGAGTCGGACGGTGCCGAAAGCACTGAAATATTTATGTCGGACCGTACGGCGCGTGTGACATACGGGCGGTGGTATTGCGATTATACAACAAACGGCATATTTACTGATACCGCGGAGGTTTATACCAATCTCAACGGTGTCTACCGTGCAGCCGTTGCTTCGGCAGACGGGAGTGTGACAGTTCATATCCGAATGGACAGCCACACTGTTGTTTTATGACTGCTCTTAACAGAAAAGGCCCCTTTACGAATGAAGGGGCCTTATACGCCAAATAACGGATACGTGCGTCGGGCGTCAGTCCTCGTAGACCAGATTGCGTATTATAGGGTGCAGCATGCGGTACATGTATCCGCAGCCCAGTATGTGTGAGGCGAGGTAAAGTGCCAGCCGGTTTTTACGGTCCACCATTGCAAACGCTCCGGCGGCACCGTCCCAGCCGAACTCTCCTACAGGAGACAGCGACAGTGAATAGGCGGGATTTATATGTACGCGGCCGCAGTATCCCCAACCGTATCCGTACAATCTGCCGTTTACAAAATCGTTGTTGGCCTCGGGACACAGGCGGTTTTTCTCCATCATGGCTACCGTTTCGGGACGCAGTATTCCGCGCCCTGCGGGTGTTCCGGAGCAGGACAGTGCGCTGAGCATTTTTATATATTCGTCGGCGCGGGTGAATATTCCGGCACCGCCGCTTTCATATTCCGGGGTGAATCGGTAGCCGTTTGCATTGTCGCATGGTATACAGGTGCCGTTGTAGTTTACAAATTTATATGTGGCGGAAAAGCGGCTGAGCTGTTGCTCTGTAGGACGGAAGCCGATCTCCTCCATTTCACATGGATCGAAAATGTTGGCCCTAAGATAGTCCGAAAAACGCATACCGCTGGCGATCTCAACGACCGCCGCCAGTACGTCATGGCACAGGCTGTAACGATAACGTGTACCGGGTTCAAAGCCAAGCGGAATCTTGGCCATGGCGCGAACAATGTCAACGGTTCCGGCACCGGGGACAGAGGCCTCGACAATTGCCGGGTGCTTTATGTCGTAGCTCATGCCGGCAGTCATGGTGAAAAGATGCTCGAGCAGTATGGGAGCAGCGGCATCTGTCAGGCTACCGTCACGGTGCTGAATCTTCATGTGGGAAAACTCAGGAATGTAACGGTCAAGACGGTCCGACGGAGATATGATCCCACGTTCAACCAGCTGCATTGCGGCTACGCAGGTTATGACTTTTGAGGTAGAAAAGCACCAATAGAGATCGTCAGGCGATACAGGACGGGTATGTGCTACGTCGGCGTAGCCCGACATATGGCGGTAGATCTGTTTTGAATCCTGTGTGACGATAAGGTCACAGGCGGGAACACCGCGCTCGGGCATGGTGTCGAGCAGTCGGTTCAGTTTGTCAATGTTCATGATGACATACCTTCTTTGAGATTAGTTGTTGAGTTGATTATACTACAGTTAGGACGGTTTGTCAAAGGATTATTGATTTTCAGCGGGATATATGCTATAATTTGTTATTGTAAAGTACGTATTTGGACAGAGTGTAATAATGATACTGATAATTGCCGAAAAGCCGAGCCTCGGCCGCAACATCGCCGCGGCTATCGGCGAAAATATGAAAAAACGTGACGGCTATCTTGAATGTGACGGCTACTATGTCAGCTGGGCCTTCGGACACCTTTTTTCGCTGTGCGATGTAGAGCATTACAGCGGTGTGCCGTCCGGGGAGAAGCGGCGCTGGACAATGGACGGCTTGCCGTGTATTCCGGACAGCTTTGATTTTGAGCTGAAAAAGACCAACGGCACCGACAAGCCGGATGCCGGAGTTCAGAAACAGTTCAGAACGATATGCCGGCTTGCTGCAAGCCCGGAGGTTGAGGCAATAGTCAATGCGGGTGATGCAGACCGTGAGGGTGAGATCATTGTCCGTCTGTGCATACGCTATGCCGCACAGTCCGAGCCGGCCATAGCGCAAAAGCCGGTATACCGGCTGTGGCTTCCCGACCAGACGCCTCAGACTGTCCGTGCACAGCTTGCCGACATGAGTCCTGACTCAAAATATGACAGCCTTGCCTCCGAGGGCTTTGCGCGTACATATGTGGACTGGCTTTACGGCGTTAATCTGACGCGTTATGCCACGCTCAGAACCGGCAAGCTTTTGCGCGTCGGTAGGGTGATAGTACCTATTGTGAAGGCGATATATGACCGCGACATGGCCATACGCAATTTTGTCCCGGGAAAATATCTGGCGCCTGTCAGCCGTGAACAAACGGGTGGACAAGACATTGAGCTTGTCTCAAAGCGGCAGTTTGAGCCTGAGCGTGAGGCCGATGCACGACGGCTGTGCGAAAGCTACAACGCCGCAGGTGCTGTAGTGACGGCGGTCAAGCGTAAAAAGGATACGCTGGCCCCGGGTAAGCTGTATTCGCTTACAAAGCTGCAGAACTATCTCGGTAAAAAATACAAAATGCCCATGGAAACGTCACTTAAGCTGGCGCAGAAGCTGTACGAGGAAGGCTATCTTACCTATCCGCGTACCAACTCCGAATACCTTGCCACAGCCGAAAAGGACAAAATGAAAAAAATCATCGCCGGATGTGCGGCACTGGGATATCCGGTAGAATTCAAAGACAGCAAAAACATATTCGACGATTCCAAAATTGAGTCACATTCGGCGCTGACGCCTACATATAAAATACCCAAAAAAGAAAAACTGAGTGAGGATGAGTACCGTGTGTATTCTGCGGTGATGAGACGCTTTGTGGCAGTGTTTTGCGCCAAGCCCTGCATTGTCAGCCGGACACAGATAAATGTATTGGTGGATGCATCCGAACCGGAGGAGTTCGTGCTCAAGGGCACGACAATACTTGAGCCGGGGTGGACAGCGTATGACGATTCCAGCCTCAAGGACAAGCTACTTCCTGAGCTTAAAAAGGGCGACATAGTCAACATTGACTTCAAACCCGTGGAGAAACAGACATCTGCACCACGGCACTACACTATTGAGACGCTCAATAATTACCTCAAAAATCCGTTCAAGGAGGATAAGGCGCGGGCGGCCGAGGCGGCCGCGGCAGAGGAGGGAGGTACTGTCAGTGACGAAGATGATTACCGTGCCATATTTGAAGGCCTAGAGCTTGGTACCGAGGCCACTCGGACCGGCATTATTGACAATGCCAAAAAGAGCCGGTATATTGATCTAAAAAAGGATACATATTATATTCTTCCGGACGGCGAGTATCTTATTGAGTCGCTTACGCGGCTTAATATATCAATGGACAAGTACAAGACCTCAACTCTCGGCCGGGCGCTAAAGCGTGTATACCGTGCAGACATGACGGTGGGGCAGTGCGTGGGACTTGCCGGGAAGGAAATACACGAAATATTCGCGGCAGCAGCCCCAGGAGGAGATAATGATGTCGGCTTTTTCGGTGATTGCGTCGGAAATTGTCCGCTGTGCGGCAAGCCGGTTGAGCAGAGAGGGCGGTTTTACGGGTGTTCCGGCTGGCGCGAGGGCTGCAAGTTTTCGGTCAACACATATATATGTTCACGTGCTATCTCGACAGATGCAATGCGGCGGCTTCTCCGGGAGGGGACGACCGGAGTTATAGACGGGTTTGTTTCACGTAAGTCAGGCAAAACATTTTCGGCGGCGCTGGTATTGCGTGACGGCCGCGCGGTGTTTGATTTTCCGTCCGACTACGGTGCCGTGCCGGTTTCTGATGCTGCACGGGGCATACCCGCTACACAATCCACACCTGCAGAACAGTTGTCTTCCGTTGCGCCGCCGGGTACCGATTTGCCGGATTACGGCAGCTGTCCGCTGTG
>URHI01000009.1 GCA_900547565.1 uncultured Eubacteriales bacterium
GCTGCGCTTCACCGGTCTTTCGGTCGGAGAGATTGCATATTCTCTCGGATACTCAAGCTCATACTATTTCTGCCGTCTGTTCAAGCAGTATTTCAATATCACACCTACCGAATACCAGCGCTCCCACCCCAAAAGCAAAAAATGACGTAAAAAAAACACTTCAATTTCCGAAGTGTTTTTTTCTGCTTATCCGGCTCACGCCTGCCAGCCGCGTATCATGGCGTCAAAAGCCGAACGGCGCTCGTAGCCGTGCCATGCCACTGCAAGACCGAGAGCGGGATTGAAAGTCAGCATCTGACCGCGCATACCGCCCTTACCGTACCAGCCGTCACCGCGATCCTTGAACTCATAGCCGCGGCTGATAACCGTATTCACCCAATCCTCGGACACTATACGCTGCCCCTGCCATTCACCTCCGCGCAGGTAGACAATTCCCAGCTTTACCATATCCTCAGTGCGCAGATACAGTCCGGTTGCTCCCATGGCATAGCCCTGTGGGCAAACCGACCACGCATATTCTTTGAAATTAAGTACCTCAGTGAGCACCGGGTGGAGAAATTGTGCCAGATCCATCCCGGCAACTCGCCCGATCACACGCGACAGAAGATAATACGCCGCATCGGTGTACTGATTATGCGTGCCGGGCGTGAAGGGCAGCGGCTCACTCAGCACTATGCTCAGATAGTCATGCGTCGGATATGCTGACGCATCATCGGCGTCTATGTCAAGCAGACCGCGTCCGAAGCCGGCAGTATGCAGCATGAGCATTTCAATTGTGACCTTACGCCAGTTATCGTCCATCCCTACAGGACACAGCTCGGGAATAAAATCAACGGCAATGTCCCCGGGACGCATTAATCCGCGGTCGTACAACATTCCGACAGCCGTGACTGTAAATGCCTTGGCTATAGAATAGCAGTTGCAGCAGGGATTTGCCGGGTTGACTGTCTGAGAGCGTATGTTTCCGTCGCGGTCGCCCTCAGCGGCAAAATATACGTTAAGTCCCGCATTGTGCGCACGGGCGGCATAATCAATATCTGTAAGTGACATAATTCGTATTCTCCTCTCTGATGAATTATTTTTGTACGTCATCGGACTGTGATATCAGGCTTTGCGCAAGCGCCGTCAGCGGAGCGCGTTCATTTGGGCACTCACCGTCGATCACCGCCTCAAGCAGGCGGTGCAGGACCGTACCTACCGCTTTGCCCGGGCGCAGCCCGAGCGCGATGATATCGTCGCCGTGCAGTGCCAGCGTACCGAGTGAAAGCTGTCCCTGCTCGGCAATCAGCCGGTCGAGAACGCTTTCTATTTGGTCAAGCTCACGTAGCCGCGGCTCCACCAGCCAATCGACCAGGGCCCCGTTATCGGCACGACGCAGAGCAATAAGCCGCCGCGAATCCTCCTCGCCCAGCGCGCTCAGCATGCGCCGCACGCTTTTATCAGTCGGCTGTATGGTACGGTGATGCTCGGCCACCAGCCTTGTGACGGCGGCGATCGTCCTACCGTCTGCCCGAAGCCGGCGCAATGCTTTTTCGGTCAGCTCAGTGCTGAGCGCAGGGTGACCGTAAAAATGCCCGCCGCGCTCGTCCTCGGAGTAACAGCCCGGCTTGCCTATGTCGTGAAACAGTGCCGCCAGCTTTACATATCTGTCTCCGTCAGCCAGTCCGAGCGCCACAAGCGAATGTTGGTATACATCATACTTATGATACGGATTGTGTTGGTCAAAGCCCACCGACATCTCGAATTCCGGCACTATGCGGCACAGCACGTCGGGATACTGCTCAAGTATACGCCGCGCACCCGGTCCGCAGACCAGCTTGCAGAATTCGATCCACACACGTTCGGCAGAAATGTTGTCGAGCAGGGCGTAGTTGCGGTGTATGCTCTCTGCCGTCAGCGGCTCGATGTCAAAATCAAGTACGGCGGCAAAGCGCAGCGCACGTAGTATGCGTAGTCCGTCCTCATGAAAGCGGCGGTCAGGCTCACCGACCGCGCGTATGAGACGGCGGGCAATATCCTCCCGGCCGCCGAACACGTCAATAAGCCCGCGCTGCGGCGAATATGCCATGGCGTTGACGGTGAAGTCACGGCGGGCAAGGTCATCACGCAGGTTCGGTGTAAAAAACACCTCTGACGGGCGACGGTTGTCAAGATATTCACCGTCCATCCTATAGGTAGTGATCTCAAGCGGCTCTCCGTCAACCAGCACCGTGACGGTACCGTGCTTTATACCCGTTTCGATGATCCGGAAGCCGTCGAAACAGCGCTCGGTCTGTTCCGGGCGGGCGGAGGTTGTTATATCGAAGTCATTCGGCGTGCGCCCCATGAGCATATCGCGGACACAACCGCCCACGCAGAACGCCTCATATCCGTGATGCTCAAGTATTCCAACAGCACGTGCCGCCGCGGGAGAAACGGTCATTTTCATAACACCTCCTTTTCATTACGGTTACTCCGGCAGAGCCGGCATTATAATACCTCTACTCAAAACCGGGACCGCTCAGACATCTGACAGCCCCGGTATATTGATCTTTCAGATTTCGGACAGCGACTTTGCCGTTGCCATAAGGCTTTCGCTCACCTTCATGCGGAAATCGAACATTTTTTTCTGTTCAGGTGTCAGCGCGTTGAAGACAGCCTGATCCATCACTCCAGTTTTGCGAAGCTTGCGGTAGAACGAGTCGACGCTGATAGCCTCGATCATATCCATATCGGCGATACGGCCATCATGGACGCATACAACGCGGTTGAGCTTGCCCTCTGCGATAAGACGGACTGCATCTTCGCCCATGTGGCCGGCAACCACGCGGTCAAAGCAGGTTGGACGGCCGCCGCGAGCCACGTGTGCGAAGCGCGCAAACTTGGTCTCGATAAACTCGCCCTTGAAATCGATATTGCCTTCCTCGGCATAATAGTTTTCAAACGCCGCACGGCTACGAGACTCCAGCGCACTGACAAATTGCTCGCTGTACTCAGCCTTGTAGTCATTGAACGCTACCTTGGCCAGCGCCTTACCGTCGATATTACCGGCTGTGTAGTTGGCTACAGCGGCATCAAGGGCAGCCTTTCTGGCCTCGGCCGTAAATGCGGTGTTGACTGCGCCCTCGGCGAAAATGACCAAAAATGACCGTTTGCCGTCATGCCGTGCGCGGATCATACCGTCAATGACCTTGTCCTCATCAAACAGCTCGGGAGCCTCCGGAATAGCCACAGCCGACGCACCTACCGCAATGGCGGTGTGCAGTGCTATCTGCCCGGCCTTGCGACCCATGACCTCAACGACATTGCATCTCTTGTGCGAATTGCAGGTATCACGCAACGCATCGCACATCTCAATGGTGTTGCGCAGTGCGGTATCAAAGCCTAGTGTATATTCCGTGGAAACTATATCGTTATCAATCGTAGCTGGAATACCTATGCAGGGGATCCCGGTATATTTGTGTATGTCAAGACTGCCGCGGAAGCTGCCGTCGCCGCCGATTACCACCAGCGCGCCAATGCCGTTTGCCTCAAGATTTTTACCCATGAGCTTGGCATAATATTCAGGATCATCGCCGAATTCGGTAAAGCGGGCGGAATTGAGTATTGTGCCGCCGAGGTTTATAATATTCTCCACATCCGCGGCATGAAGCACCCGGAAATCTCCGGGACGGTTGTAGGTCATACCGTAATAAGCGTCCGAAATACCCACCACTTCAATATTGTATTTTCTTGCGGAAAGCACTACTGCACGCACAGCAGCATTCATTGCCTGGCAGTCGCCACCGCTGGTGATAACACCTATTCTTTTGATTTGTGCTGACATTGTTTTCCTCCGTGCCGCGTATGCGGTTATTTAAACATTCATCGTTTATTATACAACATTCCCCGGGCGAATGTCAATATATACTGTCAATATTTTCACAATTCTGACGTTTTTTCGACGGTTCCGATAAAAAAGCTGCGGCTTATTGACAAAGCTGTCTGTTTCAACTATAATGTAACTATAAATGATCGGAGGTGTTCTGTATGAAACGCTGTATAACTTTGCTGCTTGTTGTCTGCCTTGCGTTCGCACTGCCTGGGTGCAGCGGCCGTGCGGGCGAAGCCCCCGACACCGCTCCCGGCAGCACGGCCTTATCGGGCACAACCTCATCAGATACTCTCACCGTGGCTGAGCTGTGTCTGACCGACCTGCCCTTCACCGTTGTACGGCCTGAGGACAGTCGCAATGCCGTCATCAGTGCGGGACAGCGTGTGCGCAACTATATCGGCGAGACCTCCGGAAAATATCCCGATCTGAAAAGCGACTGGGTCAGGCCCGGCACCGATCCCGACAGCATAAACAGCTGTGAAATACTGATAGGCAACACCAACCGCACGCAAAGCGGCAGTGTACAGTGCACCGATGGCTGGTATGTCGGTGTGCAGCAGGACAAGGTGGTGATCCTTGCCAGCCGGGAAAAATATTACGACACGGCAGTTGATTATTTTATATCACAGTGCCGTGTGGGAGAGGACGGAAAAATATACATCATGAGAAATTGTGAACATTCGGAAAAGGTTGAGGATATTTACGCGGGTGTCGAGCTGACACTGCGCGTCGGCAGCTACAACATAAAGCACGGTGCTGACGTAGGTCTTGACATGTCTGTCATTGCAGCCGACATAACGGCGCTCGGACTGGATGTTGTGGGCATACAGGAGGTAGATCAGATTACATCGCGCGTAGGCGGACTGGATACCATGAAGGCGCTGTCCGAAGCGTCGGGATATGAATACTATGCTTTTGCACGCGCCATTGATTTCCGCGGTGGGCAGTACGGTACCGGAGTGCTCAGCCGCTATCCCATCGACTCGTTTGATGTCATACCGCTGTCCTCAGGCTCCGCGGAGGCGCGCAGTGCCGGACATGCGGTTATAAATGTTGACGGCGTCAGACTGGATTTTTTCAACACACACCTGTCGTATGAGGAAAAATCTCTCCGTACCGCACAGATACAACAGCTCGCGCCCATTCTGGACGCATGCGAAGCCTACATAATAACCGGCGACTTCAATACCTCGGATACCGGTGAATTCTCACTCTGGGACGGAGCGGGATTTGTCAACAGAAACACATACCCTACCTTCCCGTCGTCTGGAAAGGGCATTGACAACATATTTTTCTCGCCCGACTGGAGCGTCTGCACAGCCGGCATGGGGCCGGAGGGGCATTCCGATCATCGCATGCTGTGGGCAGAGCTTAAATTCGAGCGTAAATAACACACCCGACGGCCAATTTGTGCAAAAATTTCATGGGAGGCCTGTACCATGGGCGAAAACAGGGGTAAGTCAGAGCTGCTCGGCGCCTATCTGCCGTTCTGGGAACGGTTGCGTGAGACGCAGCGCGACAATATTACAAACAACACCCGCGCTGTAAGATATAGAAAAGGAAGTCATATTGCCGATGTCGGTGAGGACTGTGGTATGGTCATTGTCAGACGGGGGCGCATTTGTGCCTATACCGTGTCCGAGCAGGGGCGTGAGGTGGCACTGCTGTCCTGCTATTCGGGCGATATATGCCTCATGGCTGCTCACAGCTTTATTGATACATCTTCATTCAATATATGCATCGCTGCCGAAACCGAGGTTGACGTGCTTATCGTCGACACATCGACGCTGTCCGACATATGCAAGAGCTGCATACACGCCGAAAGCTTTATGCGGCAGCTGATATCATCACATTTCTGCCGCGTGACAGGTAGCATGCAGAATATGCTGCTGCAAAGCCCCGAACAGCGGCTGGCGGACTATCTCTGCGCCGCCTCCGACCGAACGGGCAGCAACCGCGTAAACACTACTCATGAACAGCTTGCCAAACACATAGGGACTGCGCGGGAAGTTGTGTCGCGCACACTCAAACGGCTGAGCGCCGAAGGCGTGGTAAGTCTGGAGCGCGGCGCCGTGGTAATAAAGGACAAGTCCAGGCTTCGTCAGCCGGACGGGCTTTGAGAGGATTTATGGCAACACAAAAAATTTACGAAACACACGGCGAGATAATGCAGCTTGAGGCATATGTCACCGACTGCACTGCATGCGACGGCGGCTTTGAGCTGGCACTTGACCGCACAATATTTTTTCCGGGCGGAGGAGGACAGCTGCCCGACACCGGCGAGATATCGGGGGAAAGAGTAGCTTATATTCGCGAGGACGGTGACCGTATCTGGCACGGCGTTGCACGCGCCATGGAACCCGGGCAGAAGGTCGTGTGCCGGCTCGATGCCGGACTGCGCCGCCGGCGTATGCAAAATCACGGAGGGGAGCATATAGTTTCGGGCATTGTGTACCGGCGCTACGGATTTCACAATGTGGGCTTTCACATGGGCGAGCAGGACATGACCATAGATTTTGACGGTGTGCTCGATCGAGGACAGTTGTGGGAAATTGAGCAGGAGGCCAATGATGCCATAACCGACGACCGGCGGGTCAGCATAAGCTACCCCACCCCGGAACAGCTGGCACTGCTTGACTACAGGTCAAAAAAAGCGCTGTCAGGCCGGGTACGCATCGTAGAGATAGAGGGAATGGACCGCTGTGCCTGCTGTGCTCCGCATTTTGAGAACACCGGGTGCATAGGCATGATAAAGATACTCGATTTCATTCATTACAAGGGCGGCATACGTGTACACCTGCTGTGCGGGGCCGATGCGCTTGACGACTATCAGCGTCGGTATCTTGCAACCGCCGATATATCGGCCCGGCTTTCGGTGCCGCAGTCGGAGGTCGCAGGGGCGGTAAAACAGCTGTGCGACGAGGCAGGACGGCTACGCGGTGAATGCGGCGAGCTGAAGCGCCGTATCTTGGAACTTCGTGCCGAGATGATCGCTCCTACGGACGGAAATATCTGTCTGTTCGAGCCGCTTGACGCCGGTGATATGAGATACCTTGTCAATTTGTGTCATCCAAAGTGCGGCGGAATATGCGCGCTGTTTTCCGGCAACGACACCGACGGATACAAATACATTATTGCCAGCCGCAGCCGCGATATGCGTGCACTTGCGCCCGAACTTAACCGGGCACTGTCAGGCAGGGGTGGAGGTTCGCCGATAATGATACAAGGCAGTGTCAGCGCAACGCAAACTGAAATCGAGCAGTATTTTTCCGGTCTTTGAGCCGGGGCTTAAGGGTAATTTATGAAGATCAAACAGGGTTTTATACTGTCAAAAATAGGCAATGATACCGTGGCAATTGCAACGGGTGAGCTGTCACGTACATTCTCCGGCGTAATAATGCTGAACGGGACCGGGGTATTTCTCTGGGAACGTCTTCAGCAGGATACAACACGCGAGCAGCTTGTTGCCGACATGCTGGAGCATTACGACGTGTCCCGTGCTGAAGCAACCGAGGATATAAATACGTTTATTGAACAGTTGAAAGCCGGCGGTGTACTGGAGTAAACCGTACATCGCCGTGTCACTGCATGATGTGACACCGAAATCCGCAATAAATATCTTGTTTTAAGCCTTGACAACAGACAAAGGATATGGTATAATGCTTGCAGTTGGAGTTTGCGCCCTTCCGCAACGGTGGAGCTGAATACTCCAAAATAAGGCGTACCTATTTTGTCGGGGCAGATGGCCGTCAGGATCCGGGATGTCAAAATGCGATATTCGTTCTATCCTTTTTGGGGGTAGATTGCGCTTTGTGATTTTTCATGGAAATCTTGCCGGCAGGCAAGATTTTTTTCATCTGCGGAGCGCTGATCTCAAAAGGAGGACAAATCCATGATAATCGATACCAAGCGTTTTTCCGATGCTGAGTTTGCCCCTTTGCTTGAAGTGTTTGCGGCGGGAAAAGGACAGTTTCCCGTTTATTCTGATTCATATATGATTTGCCCCGGTCTTTGTGACGTTCACGTTCACTTAAGAGAGCCGGGCTTTTCTTATAAGGAAACCGTAAAGACAGGCAGCCTGGCCGGCGCGCACGGCGGCTATACGGCGCTTTGCGCCATGCCCAATCTTAATCCGGTTCCGGACAGTGTGCAGACTCTGCTGCAGGAATGTGATATCATACGCCGCGATGCGGTGATCAGCGTTATTCCTTACGGTGCGATCACCGTCGGTCAGAAGGGGGAGACGCTGTCTGAGATGGACCTGATGGCACCGTATGTCTGCGCCTTTTCGGATGACGGTAAAGGTGTTCAGGACAGCGAGCGTATGCGCATGGCAATGCTTGAAGCCAAAAAATGCGGAAAAATAATTGTTGCACACTGCGAGGACGAATCGCTTCTGCGCGGCGGTTACATTCATGACGGCGCGTATGCCCGGGTGCACGGGCACCGGGGCATATGCTCGGAAAGCGAGTACCGGCAGATCGAACGCGACCTTGCGCTTGCTGCCAAGACCGGAGCAGCATATCACGTATGCCACATTTCAACCAAGGAAAGCGTGGAGCTTATTCGGCGCGCCAAGCGCGCGGGGGTAGATGTGACCTGTGAGACTGCTCCACACTACCTGCTGCTCTCCGAAAACGACCTTGAGGAGAACGGAAGATTCAAAATGAACCCTCCGCTTCGCAGCGAGCAAGACCGCCTTGCACTTGTTGAGGGAATAGCCGACGGCACAGTCGATATGATAGCCACCGATCATGCACCTCACAGCGCTGAGGAAAAAAGCCGCGGACTTGAAAAAAGTCTGTTCGGGATCACGGGACTGGAAACCGCTTTTCCCGTCCTTTATACCAAGCTGGTGCGTACGGGGATACTGTCGCCCGAAAAGCTGGTTCAGCTGATGTGCGACAACCCGCGCCGCCGCTTCGGAATACCGCTTGACGGTGAGGATTACACTGTTTTTGAAACCGGAACGGCTTACAGCATAGATTCGGGCAGGTTTGTTTCCAAAGGAAAAAGCACACCGTTCGACGGCTGGACGGTATACGGAAAATGTATAGCAACGGTCAAGGGAGGAAAAACGATATGGCAAGAGAATTCGATACAAAACTGATTCTGGAGGACGGAAGCGAGTATTGCGGATATAGCTTCGGCGCAATGACGGAACGCGTGTGCGAGGTGGTTTTCAACACCTCGATGGCCGGGTATCAGGAGATAGTGTCCGACCCGTCCTACACCTATCAGGCAGTGGTCATGACATATCCTCTTATCGGAAATTACGGGGTCAATACGCAGGACAGCGAAACGCCCCATCCCACCATAGGAGCTATGATAGTCGGGGAGTACAATCCGTTTCCATCAAACTTTCGGAGCACGCGCTCCCTTTCCGACTGGCTGGAGGAATACGGTATTCCCGGGCTTGAGGGTATTGATACGCGTAAGCTGGCGCGCAGCATCCGGGAGCACGGCAGCCGTCTGGGACTGATCACCCCGATCGACACATCTAAGGAGGTCGGGCTGAAAAAGCTGGCAGATTACCGCGTCCCACATGATGCCGTACCGCTGGTCTCGACCAAAAAGGTATGGTTCTCTCCGGCTGAGGGAAAAACCGTGTGCCGGGTTGCGGCGATCGACTGCGGTATCAAGCACAATATTATCCGCTCGCTTAACCGCCTCGGCTGCGACGTGACGGTCTTCCCTTACAATGCACGTGCCGAGGAAATTGAGCGCATGAATCCGGACGGTCTGTTCCTCTCCAACGGCCCGGGCGACCCGCAGGACGTCAAACCCGTCATCAGTCTTGTGCGGGAGCTACGCGGCAAAATGCCGATATTCGGCATCTGCCTCGGACATCAGATGATAGCCCTTGCCTATGGGGCCGAAACCTACAAGCTGAAATTCGGGCACCGCGGCGGAAACCATCCGGTCAGAAATCTTGAGACCGGCAAGGTGGAGATAACTTCACAAAACCACAGCTATGCCGTAAGGGAAGCCTCCGTCGCAGCAAGCGGACTGGAAATAACGCACATCAATCTGCTTGACGGAACCGTAGAGGGACTTCGCTGCGCCGCCGACCACGTGTTTTCCGTCCAGTATCATCCGGAAAGCGCGCCGGGCCCCGAGGACAGCGGATATCTGTTCGAGAAGTTTGTGCGGGAAATGAAGGAGTACGGAGGGAATCACAATGCCTAAGAGAACGGATCTGAAGAAAATTATGGTGATCGGCAGCGGCCCGATCATTATCGGTCAGGGTGCTGAATTTGATTACGCAGGTACCCAGGCGTGCCTCGCACTCAAAGAGGAGGGTTATGAGGTCGTACTCTGCAACTCCAATCCTGCTACCATCATGACTGACACCAGCATAGCGGATAAGGTCTACATGGAGCCTCTTACACTGGAATATGTGGCAAAGATAATACGCTACGAGCGTCCCGATGCCATTATTCCGGGTCTGGGCGGCCAGACAGGACTTAATCTTGCCATGCAGCTTGAAAAAAAGGGCGTTCTGCGTGAATGCGGCACAGAGCTGCTCGGCACAAAAAGCGAAAGCATAGAGCAGGCAGAGGATCGCGAGCTGTTCAAGGCGCTGTGCGAAAGGATAGGAGAGCCGGTGTGCCCCTCTCTGATCGCCAAATCCGTGGAGGAAGGCATACGCGCCTCGGAGGAGATCGGTTATCCCGTGGTCCTGCGCCCCGCATTTACATTGGGTGGGACCGGCGGAGGCTTTGCGGGCAACAGTGAAGAGTGCCGTTTGTTGCTTGAAAACGCACTGGAGCTTTCACCGGTGCATGAGGTGCTTGTCGAAAAAAGCGTCAAGGGCTATAAGGAGATCGAATACGAGGTCATGCGCGACGCAAACGACACCGCCATCACGGTCTGCAATATGGAGAACCTTGACCCTGTAGGCGTACACACCGGCGACTCCATTGTGGTCTGCCCCAGCCAGACACTGACCAACCGAGAATATCAGATGCTGCGCAACAGCGCTCTGAAGATCATACGCAGTCTTGAGATCGAAGGCGGCTGCAATGTACAGTTCGCTCTTGACCCCGATTCCTTCAATTATTATGTGATCGAGGTCAATCCGCGCGTGTCGCGCTCCTCAGCACTTGCAAGCAAGGCAAGCGGATTCCCGATAGCAAGGGTTTCGGCAAAGATCGCGGTCGGAATGACGCTTGACGAGATCATGCTTCCCAACACCCCGGCAAGCTTTGAGCCGGCGCTGGACTATATTGTTACAAAAATGCCCCGCTTCCCGTTCGACAAATTCGCCAGCGCAAGCAATCTCCTCTCCACTCAGATGAAAGCGACCGGCGAGGTAATGAGCGTCGGACGTACATTTGAGGAGAGCCTGCTGAAAGCTGTGCGCTCACTTGAGATAGGCGCAAGCCATCTCTTCTCTGCCAAAGCGGAATCAATGCAGACGGAGGAGCTGAAAAGCTATATCACCAAGGGCACAGATGACCGGATCTTCATGATTGCCGAGCTTATTCGCCGCGGCACGGACGTGGAGGAGCTGTTCCGCCTGACACGTATCGACCGCTTCTTCCTTGCAAAGATCGCACACATTGTTGAAATAGAAAAAGCGCTGAGCGCCGGTCGGTTTGACCGCGCCGAGCTTGCCGAGGGCAAAAAGTACGGCTTCTCCGACCGGGCTGTGGCGCGGCTGTGGGAATGTACTGAAAAAGAGGTCTACGCCTTCCGCGAAAAGGCAGATATGTTCCCGGTCTACAAGGCGATAGACTCCTGCGCCTCGGAATTTGACGCATATATTCCCTATTACTACTCGACATATGCGGAAGAAAACGAATCCGCCCCGAGTCAGGACAAGAAAAAGATCATTGTGCTCGGTGCAGGTCCGATACGTATCGGGCAGGGCGTGGAATTCGACTACTCCACAGTCCACGCGGTGCAGACCATCAAACGCGCCGGCTATGAGGCTATAATCATCAACAACAACCCCGAAACTGTCTCCACCGACTACACGACCTCCGACAAGCTGTATTTTGAGCCGCTGACCGTCGAGGATGTTATGAACGTGATCCGTCTGGAACAGCCGGAAGGCGTGATAGCCTCGCTGGGCGGACAGACCGCCATCAACCTTGCCGCCCCGCTGGCAGAGCGCGGCGTGACCATCATCGGTACAGACTGTGACGCCATTGAACGGGCGGAAAACCGCGATGTATTTGAAAAGCTGCTCTCCTCCCTAAACATTCCCGAGCCGAAAGGGCAGGCGGTCACGAAAATCGAGGACGGCGTCAGGGCAGCCGCAGAGATCGGATATCCGGTATTGGTGCGTCCCTCGTTTGTTCTGGGCGGTCGAGCAATGCAGATAGTCACCGATGAAAAAGGACTGGGACATTATCTGCGAACCGCTGTTGAGATCGACGAGGACCGCCCTGTGCTTGTGGATAAGTATATCGTAGGAAAAGAAGTAGAAGTCGATGCCATTTGCGACGGACACGATGTCTTTGTCCCCGGCATTATGGAGCTGGTGGAACGTACCGGCATACACAGCGGAGACAGCATCAGCGTTTACCCGCCGTTCAGCATCTCCGACAAGGTCAAGGGTATCATTCTGCAATACGCCAAACGCCTGGGGCTGGCAATCGGAATTGTCGGTCTGTTCAACATTCAGTTCATCGTGGACAAGAGCGATGAAGTCTATATCATCGAGGTCAACCCCCGTTCCTCACGCACCGTACCCTTCCTCTCCAAGGCGACCGGATACAGCCTTGCCGACATCGCGACCGAGGTCATCCTCGGCAAATCCCTCAAGGAGCAGGGCATTTTCGATATCTACCCGCCGGAAAAGAAACGCCGTTACGTCAAGGTTCCCGTATTCTCTTTCAGCAAGATCACCGGCGTTGACGCTTCCCTTTCGCCGGAAATGAAGTCAACAGGCGAGGCGATCGGCTACGACGACAAGCTGAACCGCGCGCTGTATAAGGCGCTGCAGGCTTCCGGCATGAAGCTGCATAACTATGGAACCGTGTTCGTTACGGTGTGTGACGACGATAAAGAAGAGGCACTCCCGCTGGTACGTCGCTTCTACAACCTCGGCTTCAACATTGAGGCTACCGAGGGCACCGCGCGCTTTCTCAAGCAGAACGGTATCCGCACACGGATACTGCGCAAGATCGGAGAGGGCTCTAACGATATTCAGAACGCCCTGCGTCAAGGCCACATTTCCTACGTTATAAACACCGGCAGCATTGCCGATGTCGGACAGAACACCGACGGTCACAGCATCCGTCGCATCGCAACCGAAAACAACATCACCATGTTCACTTCCCTTGATACAGTAAGGGTACTGCTGGACGTACTGGAAGAAACCACGCTGGGTGTTTCCACCATTGATTCATAAAAGCAAAGATAAGGAGGTCAGAATGGAAGTCAATTACCGTGTCGGGAACAACCGACCGATTGCAAAGGACGTCTGGGAATTACAGCTTTTTGGAGATAACTCCAACCTGAAACGCCCCGGTCAGTTCGTCAATCTCCGCATAGACGGCTGCTACCTCCGCCGTCCCCTTTCGGTCTGTGCCGTAGACGGCGACCGACTGACACTTATATACAAGGTAGTCGGCAAAGGAACGGAAATTCTTTCCCGTATGCGGGAGGGCAGTGTCATCAACGCGCTTACAGGACTCGGCAACGGCTTTGACGTCAGCGCCGGGGGAGTACGTCCTTTGCTGATAGGCGGCGGCGTAGGAGTTCCGCCGATGTACCAGCTCTGCCGCGAGCTGATCGCGGGCGGCTCGTCCCCGATCGTCGCGCTCGGCTTTAACCGTGCAGAGGACGTGTTCTATCAGAAAGAATTTTCAGAACTCGGTGCCGAGGTGCACCTTGCCACTGCCGACGGCAGTCTCGGAACAAAAGGCTTTGTCACAGAGCTTGTAAAACCGCTGCAGTACACCTTTTTCTACGCCTGCGGGCCTGAGGCAATGTTCCGCGCACTGGAAGCCGTTCTGACAACACCGGGCGAATACAGCTTTGAGGAACGCATGGGGTGCGGGTTCGGTGCCTGCATGGGCTGCTCCTGCAAGACAAAATACGGATACAAGCGCATCTGCCGGGACGGTCCGGTACTGCGGCGCGAGGAGGTAGTATGGTAAATACCAAGGTTACGCTATCCGGGTGGGAGCTTGACAACCCTATCATTCCCGCCAGCGGAACTTTCGGCTTCGGCAAGGAATTTGCCGAGCTTTACGACATAAATATACTCGGCAGCTTTTGCTTCAAGGGTACCACACCCGTGGAACGCTTCGGCAATCCCACGCCGCGTATTGCGGACTGCGATACGGGAATGATAAACTCAATAGGACTTCAGAATCCCGGGGCGGATCATGTCATAGCGTACGAGCTGCCCGAAATGAAGCGCTACTTTCACAAAAAGGTCATCGCTAACCTCGGCGGATCCACGACCGAGGACTACGTCGGGCTTGCGGAACGCTTCGGGCGCGAGGAACAGGTAGGAATTTTAGAGATAAATATAAGCTGTCCGAATGTCCGGTGCGGCGGCATGGCGTTCGGAACATCACCCGAAAAGGCATACGAGGTCACCAAAGCCGTCCGGGCGGTAACTGACAAACCGATATATATGAAGCTGACGCCTAACGTCACCGACATCGTTGCCATTGCACGCGCCTGCGAGGAGGGCGGAGCGGACGGCATCAGCATGATAAACACACTTACCGGAATGCGCATCGACCTGCGCCGTAAGCAGCCTGTCATAGCTAACAAGATAGCCGGGTACTCGGGGCGCGCTCTGCTTCCGGTTGCACTGGCAATGGTCTACCGGGTCTACGAAGCGGTAAGCATTCCGATCATAGGCATGGGCGGCATAAGCCATGCCGAGGACGTCATTGAGATGATGCTTGCAGGAGCGACCGCAGTTGAAGTCGGCACAGCCAACCTTATCGATCCGTATGCTTCCAAACGTATTATCGAGGAGCTGCCGGGAGTCATGAAAAAATACGGAATTGAAAATTTATCAGATATAACAGGAGGAGCACACCGTGAATAATGAAAAGGATCAGATAATCATTGCGCTGGATTTTGACAGCGCGGACAAGGTATATGCCTTTCTTGACCGCTTCGGTGGCAGAAAATTATTCGTAAAGATCGGCATGGAACTGTATTATGCCCAGGGGCCGGAGATCGTTCGGGAGATCAAGAAACGCGGACACCGTATCTTTCTTGACCTTAAGCTGCACGACATTCCCAACACCGTTATGAAGGCAATGCGGGTTCTCTCCTCTCTTGACGTGGATATGTGCAATCTGCACGCCGCGGGCACGCGCGAAATGATGGAAGCGGCGGTGCGCGGTCTGACAAGAGCGGACGGCACGCGCCCTCTCCTGATTGCAGTAACACAGCTTACCAGCACAGATGAGCGCGCCCTGCACGATCAACTGCTGATAGAGCGTCCCATGCCGGAGGTAGTAATGCACTATGCGGCGCTTGCCAAGGAGGCGGGGCTTGACGGAGTCGTATGCTCACCGCTTGAATCTAACGCCGTACACAGCCGTTGCGGCAGAGGCTTTCTGACCGTTACACCGGGCATCCGCTTTGCCGACGGAGAAAAGGGAGATCAGAAACGTGTTATGACTCCCGCCGAGGCGAGAAAGATAGGTTCAGACTACATCGTGGTCGGACGCCCAATCACCGCGGCCGATGATCCGGTAGCGGCGTATAACAGATGTGTCCGTGAATTTTACGGCAACGAATAAACGGGAGGAAAAACAGCATGGAAAACATCAAGGAAACGATTGCAAGATCACTTTTGTCTATTCAGGCGGTGTTTTTCCGTCCGAATGAGCCGTTTACCTGGGCAAGCGGCATCAAAAGCCCCGTATACTGCGACAACAGGCTTATCCTCAGCGCGCCACAGGTAAGAATACGGGTTGAACAGGCGATCGCCGACACCGTACGGACGGAATACCCCGACGCGGAGGTCCTTATGGGTACATCGACGGCGGGTATAGCGCACGCAGCGATCGCGGCGCATATTATGGGAATTCCCATGGGATATGTCCGTTCCGGAGCCAAAGATCACGGACGTCAGAACCAGATCGAAGGCAAGCTGGAGCGCGGTCAGAAGGTCGTTGTGATAGAAGATCTGATCTCGACCGGCGGCAGCGTGCTGGAGGTCGTTGATGTGCTTAGGACCGCCGGAGCCGAGGTGCTTGGTATTGTCAGCATCTTCACCTACGGAATGAAAAAAGGGATCGAACGGCTGGCGGCAGCCGGAGTGAAAAACCACAGCCTTACGGACTTTGATACCGTTGCAAGCATTGCAGGCGAGGAGGGTTACATCCAAAGATCCGACGTGAAGCGCCTTATCGCCTTCCGCGACAATCCGTCTGACGAGAGCTGGATCGGAGCGTGAGCACGCATGAGAAACGTAGTGGATATCATGGATCTGTCGACGGACGAGATCGACGCACTGATTGACACGGCAAGCGACATTGCCGCAGATCCCGAAAAATATCAGGACTGCCTGAAGCACAAAACAATGGCAACGCTGTTTTTTGAGCCGTCCACCCGGACGCGGCTGAGCTTTGAGAGCGCCATGCTGTCACTGGGCGGAAATGTCGTAGGCTTTTCCGACGCAAATACCTGCTCGGCCTCCAAGGGCGAGTCGCTTTCGGACACCGTCACAGTCGTTTCAGGCTATGTTGACATCATTGCCATGCGCCACCCAAAGGAGGGAGCGCCGTATATTGCCTGCCATCATTCATCCGTGCCGGTAATAAACGCCGGGGACGGTGGACATTATCATCCCACGCAAACGCTTGCCGACCTTATGACCATCCGGCAAAAATGCGGCAGACTGGATCACCTGACGGTGGGATTCTGCGGAGATTTGCGGTACGGCAGAACGGTACATTCTCTTATTGACGCGATGTCACGGTATCCGGGGACAAGATTTGTTCTTATTTCCCCGAGTGAGCTGGCATTACCGGCGTTTGTGCTTGACGGAACGATAAAGCAGAACGGTATCCCCTGCAAGGAAAGCCTGACGCTTGAAGACGTGATAGGAGAGCTGGATATCCTATATATGACCAGAGTCCAGAAGGAGCGCTTTGCAGACCCGGAGGTCTATGAGCGGCTTAAGGATATCTATGTCCTGAATCCTGAAAAAATGGCACTTGCTCCGGAAAACATGATAGTCATGCACCCACTGCCGCGCATAAATGAGATCTCACCGAAGGTAGATGCCGATCCCCGCGCCTGCTATTTTACGCAGACCAAAAATGGTAAGCTGATGCGTATGGCGCTGATCCTCAAGCTGCTGCGCGAGAGGGACGTTCCGGATACACAGCGAACCAAGGGAGAGGCAATGCAGCTTAATGTATTATGCAAAAACATACATTGCATCAGCGGCTCGGAAAGAGGCCTGCCGGCCCGATTCTACCGCGACCGTGCCGGCGCCGTGCGCTGTTATTACTGCGATGCCGAGGTAACTGAGCACCAAGCTCATAGTGTCTGATCAGGCATGGTCACACGACCAGTTCCCACGCCGAGAGCTGAGACACGTTCAACAAGCACAATCAGACTCAGCATTGTAGTTCATAAAAGCACTCGGAGTAATATTGTAAATGAAAAAACCGCTTGCACGATATTTAATGATGTCCTTGATTCCCGAAAAAATATGAGTATGATGAAAAACGAAACCATGTGAAAACAATCACCATGACCTATGATCCCGACGGAAGCATGACAGGCTATACGGAATATGTATATGACGAGGACGGAACTACGATATCCGTTACCGAGTTTGACAAAGACGGAAACAGGATCATCCATGACGATTATTGAAGCACAAACAAGCTATGCATGATCTCTTGGCGAGCCTCGGCTGCGCCTTCGATAGCATATTCTGATTGCATGTAAAAATGATATCTTATTTCTGCGCTCTTTTTTCTCAAGACCTGCAAGTGAGAAAAAGAGCAGCTAAGCGAGAAAAGCCCCCGAAATCGTGAAATTTCGGGGGCTTGTTGTAATTTTATTTTCGGCTTTGCGATATGTGGCGTTAAGCTGAAAAGATATCAATGCATTTTAACAGCTACCGATTTCAAGACTGCCATAATACGGCATCTCAAAATCGCGGTTAAATCCGCCGGCCAAAGCTCAAATGACAGAGTTATAAAATGTTATTGGCAGATGCTTGATTTGGTAACGGTGCCAAGCCGGGTCAGGTAATCACGCAAAGCATCCATGCCGCAAACCCGAGTGTCGTTTATACTGCCCTTGTTCTTTATCTCCGCTGTATATCCGCAGATTACGACAGTGTACCGTCGCATATCGTCAAGCTCGGCGTCGTCGGCTGTTGCCAGTATATACGGAAAAGGGTTCCCGTCTCCATATAAATCGAAGCCTTCGGCAGCAAGCTGTTTGATCTCCTCTCCCGTCAGGGTAAATGTTTTTACGGTATCCACCCAGCTGAGCGGGTTCACCGTACTGATGATCTCGTCGGTGACCGGACCTGCCCAAAGGCATCCGTTTACGCCGAATTCGTTTTCTTTTCCATCATGGTATGCGCCAAGAGAGATCAACGAACAATCTGCCCCTGTGGCTTCGATAAAAGCCGAACCGACCAACCGCGCTGTTTCCTCAAGTGTCAGATTCTCCATAATATTCGCAAATGATGCGGCTTGGTTATCAATGGAATCCTGAAGTGAACGGTTCATTACGGCAATTACCTGCTCACCCGTTGATTTTCCGGCATACCACTTGAGGCACTCACCTCCGACCGGAACGATCAGATCTTCCCAGCCTGCATACGCAAGCGGTGCGCTGAATCCGGCATTCAGCATTTCCATGATCTCGACATATTCCTCCGTGGCATCCTGGTTCCCTTCCGAAAGCGGCAGGAATTGCTGCTGATTACCGGGAAGCAGCTTCTGCCCCTCCTCGGTAGAAATAAAAGCCATAAATTTCAGCGCATCTTGCAGTTTTTGTTTGTTTTTCGGATTTTCCAGATCTGCATTCAGACCAAAGTAGCATGCTGTGTTGGTAATATATCGATTGTTGGAGCCATCCATGCTCAGCCAGGGCATGAGACTGTATTGATCTCCGGTCCCGTCTTCATTTTGTGAGAAGCGGAACATTCCGCCATGGATAAAGAAGGCGGTATTTCCTTCGCGGAAATGGGATATTGCCTCTTCTGTGGTTTTCCCATACCATCTACCGTTGATAATGCCGAGATCTATCCACTTCTGCATATATTCAATGGTGTCTTTCCATGCATCGTCGGCGGTAACTTTTCCGCTTAAAAACTGCTCAACCCAATCAAGGCCTTCGGGAGTTCGAAGAAACATGGTGTCACCGAGATTGAAAAGATATTGAAATCCGTTTCCCGTAAATTCCAAAGAAGTTGCGGAAATATCCACATTGGCCTCGTTGATTTTCGGTACAAGCTCCTCCAACTCATGAAAGCTGGTGGGAACAGTCCATCCGTGCTTTTCAAAAAGAGTTTTGTTATAGTAAATTCCCAGAACCGAGAAATTGCAGGGGAGCATATAAATGGCCCCCTCAATGCTGCATTCATTCAGGCGAGATACTGCGTATTTTGTGGAGAAATCATACACGGAAAGATCAATCAAGTGTTCTTTTTGAAGCTCGGCATCCGGAAGGACATTGGAGGTATAAATATCCGGGGCCTGTCCGGCTTCAAGAATCCTGTGGAGATATGAGGTCGAATTATGCCCACTGTAGCTGACAAACTGCAGGTTCACCTCCGGATACGCTTTCTTGAAGGCTTTTTCAAACTGTGTATAATCCTTACGGGCTGTCATTATTGTGATCGGCTCGTGAACAGTTTTGGAATTATCCGTGCAGGAACAAAATGACAGGCAAGCAATTATGACCGCCAGAAAATATGCGGTAAACATTTTAATTTTCATGAAGATATCAAAACTCCTATCCCGGCTTTTCAAGGATCATAAGCCCAAGTAATCATGCCGTCAATCGGTATTCTTCAAGTCATGTTTTTTATATTTCATAAGTGTTGAGACTAAAAGCTTTCCGTTGATCGGCTTTGAAAGATGCTCGTTCATTCCCGCGGCTAACGATTTTTGAATGTCCTCCTCAAAGGCGTTGGCCGTCATCGAGATGATGGCTATGCTTTCGGCGTCCGGGCGGCAAAGTGAACGAATTTTCTTTGTTGCCTCAAGACCGTCCATCACAGGCATCATGACATCCATCAGAATCACATCAATGCTGCCGATATCTGAATGCTCAAAGGTCTGCACAGCCTCTTCACCGTTGCAGGCAATGAGGACATCCGCCTCCGCTTTTTTCAAAAGTCGCTCTGCAATATTGCGGTTGAGCATATTGTCATCGCAAAGAAGTATCGTCATTCCCTTCAGAGAAGAAGGCGGAAGCGGCTTCTCGGAATCATCCGGTGCGGCAAAGGCATTCAGGCATACCGCAAACGGCAATACTATCGTAAAACGGCTTCCCTCATTTACTTTACTGTATATATCGATCGTGCCGCCCATCTTATCGATCAGCTTTTTGACAATTGACATTCCGAGTCCTGTGCCTTCATGGTATGTCCGGCCATTGTTGTTTTCCCGCCAGAACGGCTCAAAGATATGCTCCAGATAGCCCTCGTTCATGCCGATACCGGTATCCGAAATGATGAACCGAAAACTTGCGGTCTCACCGTCGCAAGATATTTCCTCCGTTTCAAATGTGACATTTCCACCTTCCTCCGTAAATTTCACGGCGTTTCCCAACAAATTGATCATCACCTTGCGGAGATAGAGATCACACCCCTTCAGATACGGATGCTGAAACCCGCCAGACCGATAGGTAAAGAGGAGATGATGTTGTTGGGCAGAGCTGTGAATGATCGAACAGCAAGTGTCCATAACCGCCCGCAGATCAAACTGTTTTTCCGTGGGGATATCTCCTTTGCTTTCCAAGCGCCCCAAATCCAATACATCGTTGATAAGAGCGGTCAGGTGCTGTGAGGCAGAACGGATATTTGATAGGCAAAGCTGTAGCTCTTCTGTAACATCCGGACTTTCTTCCGCTCTTTCCAGCATGCCGAGTATGCCGTTAAGAGGCGTTCTGAGATCGTGAGACATATGTGACAGAAACTCGCTTTTTGCCAAATTCGCCCTGTTGGCTTCTTCTGCCGCATTTTTCAGTACGAGATTCAACTGATTTTGCTGCGCGGCGCGGATTCGCATATTGACGGTAGAAATAAAGAGAAAGATAATCGTCGCCGCAATCAACACACCGATCACAGACAACGCAATGATACGATACATCGTTGCGTTCAGCAAGCGCTCGGATCCGCTGCTCAATTTTTCGGTCGGCATGAGCAGTGTAACAACCCAGTCCGGCGTTGTGATCGGCGCCATCGAAACGAAATAATTCGTACCTTCGTATTCAAATTCAAGGCTTTCTCCCTCGATATACGCCAGACTGTCCTTAAGATCTTCAAAGGTTTCTCCGTGCAGGAACCTGACATTTTCAAGTGTCCGCATGATATTGGCAGATGTGCTGAAGGCACCTATGTTGTCCCGACGGTATATGCTTCGGCCGTCGGTATGGATAATAAAAACATCGGCAGAGCAGTCAAATCCCGAGCCCAAAAGCGCTGAGCCGTATACTTCCGGCGGCAGGATCATGACGGTATGTGTGATTTGCGTGCCGTCTTTCAGAACTGTGGGATGATCGAGACGGTGGATAAAAAGCATATGTTCTTTGTTAGAATCAAATGTGACGGAGGTGATGACGACCTGCCTCTCGTCTGCTGATTTCTTCAGGAATTCAATATTTCTAAATAAACCGACATGACCGTTGGAAAGATAATAGTTGGTCTGAGAATCCACGACCGCTAAATAATAATTGAGGTTAATACCGTTTTCTGCTTCCGACAAAAAACAGGCAATATCCTCCTTCTTATCGATTTCCGTTGAAAGCAAGTGAGTAAAGGACGCATCCGCAACGTCCCATGAGTAACTGCAGATGGCATTCACTGTTCTGGCGATCTGTTCGGAAACCTCATTGAGATTCTTGCTGCGCTCCGCATATAATTCGTCGCCTACCGATCGAAAAACCGAGCAAGCCATCACTGCAAAAGTTGTAAACAGCAGAACAACTAACAGTATACCGATAGTCATGGATATCCGGTTGTAATGGTGGGTCACAGCTTTTTTCATTATTACACCATGCCTTAGTAATTGATTCAAATGGTGGGATAACCGGTTTTCTCTTTATAATCCAGGACTTTTTGCTGAATTTTCTTTTTGCTTTTCTTCCGGATCAGGACTTCCTCTCCGTTTTGGAGCAAACATACATCATTTGCTTCGCTGACATAATTCATGTTGACCAGATAGCTTTGGTGACAGCGTAGAAAGCGCGGATCGTTCAACTCTGCTTCGATCTGACCAAGCTTCTTGTATATATTGTACTCCCGGTGCTCTGTCCGATGCAAAATACATTTTGTATTGATGCTTTCCACATACATAATCTCGTTCAGCGGGATATAAACAATATTCGACTTCTGCTTGACCTGGTAGCTGTTACCCTGATATTCCGGCAGAAAACGGTCCAGTGTACGTCGGATATCGGCAAGGCTATATGGCTTCAATATGTATCCGGACGCATATACATTATAGCTCTCAAGCGCATAATCGGCTGAAACAGTACAAAATACAATCTTGCCCCGGTACGAAAGGTCTCTCAGCTTTTGCGCAATGTTCATACCGAACGAATCTCCCATAAACAGGTCAAGAAAAATCATATCGTATTCAATATTTTCCATAACATCGTAATACAGGGTAGTTCCGCGATCGTATAACGTAAATTCGCAACGCACAGAAGTTTCAAAAAAGTATTTTTTCAGGAGCGAATGCAAAAGATTCCGTTCTAAATCGTTGTCATCACAAATTGCCAAACGCATGAAGAAAGCAGATTCCTTTCCGGACGAGATTTTGTTGTACTAGGTTTTTACACTGTACAATTCGTCCTCAATAATATCACATAAGTGGATAGGATCAACATCGTATTGATTAAGCTTGTCTGCCAACGTCCTCAGCCAATCTACATCGTCTGATATACCGTAGACGCAGTCCTTAATGTCCAACAATCCGTTAAAAAATGAACATGCACAAATACCATATGTATACTTCTCAATTTGCTCTGATTCATTTTTCCCTGTGTCTTTCGCACCTTTTCTGACTACTACATAGATGTTCATTTTTTAACCTACCTTTTTTAGATTTCAAAAGCAGCAGCTTTCGGATACTGTAAGAATTTTTCCCGAATGAATCTTACGTCTGTAATTATACTAAATAAAGGCAGTAAATGCGAAAAAATATGAATTCGGCAGGTTTAATGAGGAAATCGGTCAATTAAAATAAAATTCAGTTGTTTTTTAATTTTTTTATTGCGGTGAGCACACGATTATATTCTGTTTTAAGTTGCTGTAAAACGGTTTCTTTCGGCAGCAGCCCTCCTCGCAGCTTGTCACACAGCTTTGCGGCACAATCGCCTAAGCTTTGGAATCCAAGGGTATAACTGATCCCCTTTAAGGTGTGCGCCGCACGAAAAGCACTTTTGAGGTCATTTTCTTGCAAGCTCTTCAGCAGCATAGAGTAGGAAGGATCGGACGGGAACCCGAGTACGAACATTTCAACGGTATCTATATCCTCCAACCGTTCAAGTACGTTCATAATGTCTCCGCCGACCTCTTCGTAAAAATCGGATAATGTCCGTTTTGGTGCATCCGGTATTTCCATTTAATCACCAATCCTTTCTTACATGGCAGTCCGCACCTGATAATCTCCTTTTTATTAACGGCCGCTGAGATGAACATAATTTTCATCATGTGTTCAGTAATATTGAAGCTGAGAGCAGAATATTCCCCGTTTCAACCGTCAGGCGGGTATATATCAAAAGCTGTGGATGAGGATATGAATGACAGCCTTGCTTTTGCCTGCTCTTATTCAACAAAATTATACAATAAATGGCGATAAAAGTCAATAGCGATACGAAATCACTTAAATTTCAGAAAAAACGGTTGTGGGTACAATATACCTCCCATATATTCCGCGCATATATGAAAAAGCCAAGCAGCCTCGGGACGTCGTTTCTAAGGACAGTCGGTATCCGCATGGAATGGTATGGTAGTTTTGACTCACCTGACACACCACCTAATTGTAAAACGAAAAGAGCCTTAGCATTAACTGCTAAGGCTTTTCATGGTTGCGGAGGTGGGATTTGAACCTCACGGCCTCCGGGTTATGAGCCCGACGAGCTACCAGACTGCTCCACTCCGCGATATATTGGTGCCGGAAACCGGGATCGAACCGGTACGATACTTTCGTATCACGGGATTTTAAGTCCCGGGCGTCTGCCAGTTCCGCCATTCCGGCGAACCCGCGACTTGGGAACTCACTCCCCGGTTCGCTTGATTATTATATCACAGCCTTTACACCTTGTCAACCCTTTTTGATAAAAATATTTGCCTTTTATTCCGACACCGGGCGACATATTCCGCTATTTCTCTTGACAAATGCCGCCGCTTCAAATATAATTTTGTTATAATATCGAATATAAGAGAAGGGTGGATCTCAATATGAATAAAAAACTAATAATTCTTGATCCCGGTCACGGCGAATTCGGCAATCCGCACACCACCCGGGAGGGATTTTATGAAGGAACACAGAACTACGTTCTTGCAACACATCTGCGGGATGAGCTAATAAACCGCGGCTTTGAGGTCAAAGTGACGCGCGAGGCTGTCAGCGACGATCCCTCACTTGAGCAACGCGGCTCCATGGCAGGCAAAAACGGCGCCGTCATGTTTCTGTCACTGCACTCCAACGCACCAGGCTCTTCTGCCTCACCGGAGCGCTATCCCCGCATACGCGGTGCAGAAACCTTTTATTCCATTACCGACGAGGAGAGAAACTCCGTCATCGCACGCGCCCTCAACGATGCTGTGGTAGCCACAATGAACACCGAGGATCGCGGCATAAAGACCAGACGCTACCCCGATCATCCCGACTGGGATTATTACGGCGTGATCCGCGCCGCAGCACAGAGCGGTTGCCATGCGGCATTTCTCATCGAGCACGGCTTTCACACCAATCCCGAGGACTCCGCCTTTCTTCAGGACGAGCAATGTCTGACCCGGCTGGCAGCTGCCGAAGCGGACGTCATAGCCCGTATATTCGGCGCAGATGCACTGTAACTCTATACAAAAACAAATAAAATGTTGAGCGTTCGGGGCAATAAACTATTGACACGGTCGCGGTTATGAGTTATAATAAACAAGTAGCATATATTCTGGCTCTGAATAACTGGAGGTTTCGTAAGAAATGAAAAAAATATTGAGCATTTTTCTGGCGGCTGCGCTGCTTATCTGTCTGGCGTCCTGCTCCAAGCAACCCACCAACCCCGAAAATCCCGACGAGGATGATAATAACAACGGTTATTCTGTTGAGGACGGCAACGCCAGTTTCAAATATGAAATAACCACACTGAACACCATACGTATAACCGGATACTCCGGAAAATATGAACAGCACGCGATAACTGTACCCTCCGAGATCGAAGGAATAGAAGTCACCGAAATAGGTGCGCAGGCCTTCTACTATGCTAATAACATCACTTCTGTCACACTTCCCGATACAATAAACACTATCGGAGACTGGGCCTTCGCAGGTTGCTCTTATCTCACAAGCGTGAACATACCCGAAGGTGTCACTGCTATCGGCGAAGGTACCTTTTACCGTTGCATACTTATCGAGGAGCAGAAGCTGCCCTCAACACTGACATCTGTCGGCAGATTTGCTTTCTATGAGTGCGCCGCGCTGACATCGATCGACATTCCCGCCTCCGTTACCGAAATAGGTGACTCGGCCTTCTGGGGATGCACTGCGCTGACCGCCGTCAACGGCGCATCGGGACTTAAGCAGCTGGGCGGATATGTCTACAACGGCTGCACCGCACTGACCGACGTAACACTGACCGCTTCCGTCGAGAAGATCGGTTCCTACGCCTTCAACGACTGCACCGAGCTCAAGCTTAAGGTCGAGTCCGGTTCCTACGCTGAGAAATACGCAACCGAAAACGGCTATACCATTGCAAAATAAGCTGTACATTCACGGGCTTGTTTTGTCGGTATTTGTTGAATCAATAAAACATACTAAGCTACTCATTGATGAAATGAGTAGCTTTTTCAATAATTGTCTTTTTTCAACCGGTTGTTACCGGAAGCCGTGCCTGTGATTTTAAATAATTTTCAAAAAAGATATTGACTCTCCCCTTAACTGTAGTGATATACTTGGCTTGCAGGATGAAAATAGCGCTGTTTCTACCCGTGCAAAATCTTAACGAAAGGAATCCGGCTATGTATAAGATCGGTGAATTATCAAAGCTATGTAACATTCCGGTAAAGACTTTGCGTTATTATGATGCAGAAGGCTTGCTTATCCCCGATGAAATAGATAAATTTACGGGATATCGCTATTATTCCGCATCAAAGCTCGCCGGTTGCTATCGTATTATCGCGCTCAAGGAGCTTGGCTTTTCGCTTGAAGAGATCAAGGCTCAGCTTGCCGCCGATGACAACGAAGAAATCGTTGCTTCATTGAACGCAAAGCTTGCAGAACTGAATGAACTGGTATCAAACACCAAAAAGCAGTTGGAAAGAATTGAAGCCATACGCAATAATCTTACAGAAGGAGAGCATAAAATGTTCAATATTATTGTCAGAGCGACGGATACGGTCCGTGTCGCATTCGTTCGCAAAAATTATCCGGATAAATCCGACGCACTCAGGGAAATCAGTGAAATAAGCGGCACCTTGCCCAAAGCGATCGTCGGAAAGCGAAAAATCATCATCAATTATGAGCTCGAATACCGTGAAAAAGACTTTGACCTTGCCGCCGGTGTTGAAATCATCGGCAGCCTGCCCGAAAATTCCAAGTACGCAGAAAAAACAATATCTTTCGGCAATAATGTAGCCTCGCTCGTTTGCAACGCAGATGAGCTTGACGCGGCTTACAAGCAAATGATCAGATACCTTGACGGAACGAATTATAAAGCCTGCGGCGCATATTACGAGATATATCACAATGACAGCACTGTTGAATTAAAGGTTCCTGTATGTGAGCGTACCGAGCAAAATACGTACCATGCCGAGAATATCGTTGAGCCGTTTGTCAACGATCCCGAAGTGTGCGGTAAGTGGAAAATGCTCGACCTTCTGCCTACCCGCGAACATTTTGTGTATGGCAAGCCCAAGTGCAGTCACCTGGCGTGGCTTGATGAAATTTATTTCATCGATGGCGGTAAGCCTTATTGGGCGGTTGCCGGCTGGACAAAGGGATATTTGCTCACCTATATTGACGGCGGCAGAATCAAAAACAAATACACCGTTGAAGCTCACGGCACTCACAAGCTGCTGTTTATTGAAATGAAAGACTATTGCACCAGCGGCAGCTTTGGCACGCCCGAGATCTGGGTGTATGAAAAAGTCGAAAACAGGCATTACTCGTCAGCGGAGGAGTTCAGGCGGTGCGACAATATCGACTATCCGTTTATCCCGGATGAGACTGTCCTCGGTGCATGGAAAGTAAGGGATTTTGTTATACGCAAAGAGGACTTTGACCCTGACAAGCAGAATTGGCGCGACCAAGACCTTTTCGTTCGCAAAGCCGAATTCAAACAACACGGCGTTTACATTTCCACCACCCAAAGCGGTGAAAACAGTGTTACTTGCGTCTGGACCAAAGGTCTGGTACTGAACAGAAGGGAGAAAACCGCCTCAGCATATGAGATCAGGATCATAAACGGCAAGGAATACCTGTTCAAGCAATGGAAAACCGGAGATTACTCATTCGGCAACGGAGGTGTATATTGGTATATATTCATAAGAGAATAGTATAGTATACGGTGTATTTCCCGCGACACATATGTGTCGCGGGGGCTTTTTGTGTCTGAAACTGCGCATCCGGCCTCACGACAGCGTTCGAAGTACTCGGTGGGCGTGCTTGCCGTGGCAACTTTTTCAAAAAGCGTCGTACCTTCAGGCATAATCCTCCACACGCACAAGTATCACCGACAAATCGTCCCGGCCGCCAACGCTCTGAGCACGTCCTATTATACGCCGTGACATTACATCAAGATCATCGTCCCACTCAAGGCTGAGCACGTCCTCAAGCCATTCGGCTGCGTGAGGCATGTTATCCTCCCCCGGCTCACCTCCGCAACGCCCTGGGCTGCAGGGGCTTTCTGAATCGGATAGCCTGCCCTGCACGCTGCCGTCAGTAGCGTCCGACACGGCGTCGGCACCATCTACCTCAGCGCCGTTTGCGGTGCTGTCTCCGTAGCTCTTACCTCTCGCCTGACGCTCCATTTCCGCCGCGATCCCGGCACCAAGGCCGGCATCTGTCACTCCGTCGCTTACCATTATAACAACATCTCCCGGCAACAGCTCAAGGCTTGTCCGCCTGGCGTCGATTGCGTTGAGTATACCAAGCGGCACAGTTTCGGATCTGAGCCTAAAAATATCACCGCCACGCCGCACATACGTCGGTGCCGCACCGCTCTTTATAACCGACGCCTGACCGTTCAGAAGATCGAACATCAGCAAATCGACCGTTGCCGAACACTCCGACTCCCATGCTCCGCCCTTGGAGCGCAGAACACCGTTGAGCATACGTAGCGACGTTTCAATGTGATTCCCCGCCGACAGCATTTTTTCAAGAAACACCGTCACAAGCCCCGAGCAGAACGCCGCCTCGCTTCCGCTCCCCATTCCGTCGCTGAGCAGAGCGTAAAATCTGTCGCGGTTGTCCTCAAACATACATATGCTGTCACCGCAGGGACTGTCCTCCTCTGCCGGTACGCAAAGCCCCGACCGCACTACTGCATACCGCCGCCGGGTGGTCAGCGTCACCTCAACTCTGCCGCCCGTCAGTCCGAACCCCGGCTCCTCAAGCCTGCATCCCACCGCCGCCTCAAGGCACCGCCGCAGCTGTCCGCCCTCAAGCCGGGCACGCTCAGGATCTATACCGCTGATACGTATCACGTGTCTCCGCCCTCCGTACACCATAAGATCACCAGACAGCCCCAGTGCCTCAAGCGCCCGTCCTACCGACGCCGTCAGCGCCTCTGACCGCCTGTACTCCTGTCGCTGTTCCTCTACCGCCTCGGTAAGCAGCCTTGACACCGCCTCATAATCCAGTGCAAACAGGCTGAGTTTTTCGCTTCTTAGCACAGCCTCCGTCAATTGCCCGACCTCAGAGTTGATCTCACGGCAAATATGCTCGATATTACGGCAGCGCGTACGCGTACGAGCGGGGAGAAGCTCGGGGGCGGCTCGTCCGTGATCTCCGAGAGCGGCCGTCAGCCGCGCCATCATGTCAAGGCTGACACCGTACTCCAGCCCCCAGCACACCTCCCGTTTGGGGCAGGCGGGACAG
>URHI01000010.1 GCA_900547565.1 uncultured Eubacteriales bacterium
CTTGACCCGCTTGCAGACAAGCTGCTGCAGGTCACTGCATTGGTCTGTATGGCAGCCAAGGATGTATTGCCGGTGTGGCTGATTATTCCGTTTATATTAAAAGAGGTAACCCAGATGGTCCTGGGGCTGCTGATGATAAAAAAGCGCAATGTTGTAGTCAAGAGCAGCTGGTACGGCAAGGCTGTGACGGTCATGATGTGCGTTTCGGCGGTGATCGTGCTGCTGTTGGCCGACAGAATTGACAGCATACGGTTATATGTGGACATCATGTACATATTTATTCTGGCATGTACGCTGACAGCCATTTTCCTTTACATTCGCAAATATATGAATGTAAAGGCTGAAGAAGAAATCAAAGTAACAAAGAGGGATAGAACTAAGACATGGTAATGTGTTCAAGATGCAAAAAGCGGGTCGCGGCTGTGTTCGTGACCAAAATGGAAAACGGTGAAAAAGTGTCCGAGGGACTTTGCCTGCGCTGTGCTAAAGAGCTTGGTCTGCCGGTTGACAATATGCTGGGTGATATCATGGGTAAGCTGGGAGTTACTCCCGACCAGCTGGAAAACATGGAGGACGACGTCATGGGACTGCTCAATGGCGGTGATGTTCTGCCATCCGACACCGACGACAGTGAGGACGGAGGCGCACCGGCAATAGACTTTCCCAAGCTATTCCGTGAGAGTGGGCTTATCCCCGATAAAGAAAAGCAGGGGAACAGTGATACTAAAAACGATGCCAAGGATCAGACGTCAAAAAAGAATAAAAAACGCAAATTTTTAGACACTTATTGCAGAAATCTGACAGCTCTTGCGGCTGAAGGCAAGTTAGATCAGATCGTTGGGCGTCAGCGTGAGCTGGAGCGCGTGATACAGATTTTGTGTCGCCGCCAGAAAAATAATCCTTGCCTTATTGGTGAGCCGGGTGTCGGTAAAACTGCAATTGCCGAGGCGCTGTCACAGCGCATAGCCGACGGTCAGGTACCCTACAAGCTGAAGGGCAAGGAGGTTTATCTGGTCGACCTGACCGCACTGGTGGCAGGAACGCAGTTCCGCGGACAGTTTGAGTCGAGAGTGCTGGGACTGCTGGGTGAAGTCAGAGATGCAGGCAACATAATACTGTTCATCGATGAGGTACACAATATTGTGGGAGCCGGAGACGCCGAGGGCAGTATGAATGCCGCTAATATGCTCAAGCCGGCGCTGTCACGCGGTGAGGTGCAGGTGATCGGCGCAACAACGCTGACCGAATACCGTAAGTATATAGAAAAAGACACGGCGCTTGAGCGCCGCTTTCAGCCGGTGACGGTCAACGAGCCGTCGGTGACCGATACAATAGATATGCTCAGGGGGATCAAGCATTATTACGAGGATTTTCATATGGTGCATATTCCCGACGATATGCTGGAGCGTACAGTCCGCATGTCAGAACGCTATATCACCGACAGGTATCTTCCCGATAAGGCGATAGACCTGCTTGATGAGGCGGCATCTGCGCTTTCGCTCGGCAGTGCGGCGCTGAATGAGTCGTATGTACTGCGTGACAAAATGCTTGAGCTGAAGGAAAAGCGTGAAATGCTTGAAAATCAGCAGTCCGAAACCGGTGAATCTGACGAGCATCGCTTTGAACAGATCGCCAAAATAAAGGAAGAGGAGATCAAGCTCGCCGATACCATGAAGCAAAACGAGGCGCTGTGCCAGGCGGTTACGCTGGGAGAGGACGACCTTGCACGTGTTGTTGAGGTGTGGACGGGGATACCTGCGTCTTCAATAACTGAAAATGAATACGAGCGCATTGATAAGCTGGCAGAGCGGTTGCGACGGCATATAATCGGTCAGGACGAGGCGGTGGACGCCGTGACGCGTGCCATCAAGCGCAACCGGGCGGGGGTATCATATAAACGCAAGCCGGTGTCATTTATTTTCGCCGGTCCGACAGGAGTTGGCAAAACGGAACTTGTCAAAACGCTGGCGGCCGACCTGTTTGATTCACCCGAAACGCTTATACGGCTTGATATGTCTGAATTTATGGAAAAGCACTCGGTATCGCGTATTATAGGTTCGCCTCCGGGATATGTCGGATACGATGAAGCGGGACAGCTGACAGAGAAGATACGCCGCCGTCCGTATTCGGTCATACTGTTCGATGAAATCGAAAAAGCACATCCCGATGTACTCAATATCCTGCTTCAGATACTTGATGACGGACGTATTACCGATGCTCACGGCAAGACCGTCAATTTTGAAAATACCGTGCTGGTCATGACTACGAACGCGGGATCTGACAGCGGTTCGGCGCTGGTCGGATTCTCCGAGGACGCAGGTGCCGCCGGCAAATCCAAGACGGAAAAAGCACTGTCTGCATTTTTGCGCCCCGAGTTTATCAACCGTGTCGATGAGATAATAACTTTCCGCCAACTTACACAAGCCGATTTTGAAAAGATCGCAGTTATCATGCTGGATCAGTTGGCCGAGGCACTTCGCGATAAAAATATCACGCTGAACTATAAGACGGAAGCAGTGGCTTTGATTGCGCATGAATCGTATTCGGCCAAGTACGGCGCACGGAATATGCGCAGGTATATTCAGAATCATGTTGAGGATAAACTTGCCGAGCTTCTCATTGCGGATTACAGCCGCAGCTACACTCAGGCACTCATTTCCGCACAGGACGGTCAGCTGAAAATTACATGCATGTGATTTAAAATGTAAATTTTTTGTGAACATTTCGCCTTACCATTGCGTTATTTTGGAAATAGTGTTATAATACGCTTTGTGCTGTCACGCGGTGGCAGTAGCAATAAAATACACACACATGGGTGTTAGCGTTGTCGGTGCCGTGCATTGTCTGCCGGTCAAGCCGCCCTATCCCATGTGGTGGAAAAAACCGAAGGAGGACATTTCAAAATGTCAGTTATCTCAATCAAGCAGTTGCTTGAAGCCGGTGTTCATTTCGGACACCACACCAGAAGATGGAACCCCAAAATGGCCGAGTACATCTTCACTGAAAGAAACGGTATCTACATCATTGACCTGCAGAAAACCGTTAAGAAGTTTGACGAGGCCTATATGTTCGTCAGAGAACTGTCCGCAAACGGCGGCACACTGCTGTTCGTGGGTACCAAAAAGCAGGCTGCAGATGCTATCAAGGAAGAGGCATCCCGTTGCGGTATGTACTATGTCAATGTAAGATGGCCGGGCGGCATGCTCACCAACTTCAAGACGATCCGCCGCTCCATCGGCCGCTTGGAAAAGCTTGAAGCTATGCAGTCCGACGGCACTTTTGATCAGCTGCCCAAGAAGGAAGTTACTGCTAAGCAGAAGCAGATATTCAATCTTGAGAAGAACTACAGCGGTATCAAGAACATGGAAAAGCTTCCTGATGCAGTCTTCATCGTCGACCCCAAGAAGGAAAGAAATGCCGTTCTCGAAGCCAAGAAGCTGGGTATTCCCGTTATTGCTATCGTTGATACCAACTGCGATCCTGACGACGCCGATTACATCATTCCCGGTAATGACGATGCTATCCGCGCCATCAGACTGATTTCCGCTACCCTGGCAGATGCCGTTATCGAGGGCAAGCAGGGTGAGCAGATCACCGAAGAGGCTCCCGCTGAGGCCGAGGCTGAAGCAGAGAAGGCCGCCGACGCTGAGTAATCGACTTGAAATAATCGAAAGGAATTGAATAAAATGGCTAATATAACCGCTAAAGATGTTTCAGAGCTCCGCGCCAAGACAGGTCTTGGCATGATGGATTGCAAAAAGGCTCTGGTCGAGGCAGAGGGCGACGTCGAAAAGGCTATAAAGATCCTACGTGAAAAAGGCCTGGCTACCGCTGCCAAGAAGGAAAGCAGAATCGCCGCTGAGGGCCTTGTCGACTGCATGACCGAGGGCAATGTCACCGCTATGATCGAGGTCAACTCCGAGACCGACTTTGTTGCAAAGAACGCAAGCTTCAAGGAATTCGTCCGCGGCCTGCTGGCAACACTTATCGCCGGTAAGCCCGCTGATATGGATGCCTTCATGAAGATGCCCTTTAACGGCACGTCCATGACCGTTGAGGCTGCTCTCGTAGACAAGATCGCCGTTATCGGCGAGAAGATCTCCATTCGCCGCTTTGTTATAGTTGAGGGCGTGGTTTCCACCTATATTCACGGCATGGGTACTACCGGAGTTATCGTCAAGTTCGATGCTGACGATGCCGTAGTGGCTAACCCCGGATTCGCCGCCGCCAAGAATATTGCTCTCCAGATCGCTGCAGGTTCTCCTCCCACATACGTAACCAAAGAGGATGTCCCTGCTTCCGTTCTTGAGGAAGAAAAGGCTATTATCAAGACTCAGATGGCCAACGATCCCAAAATGGCCGGTAAGCCCGAAAAGGTGCTTGACGGTATCGTTATGGGCAAGCTGGGCAACTTCTACAAGGCAAACTGCCTGGTCGAACAGCCCTACGTCAAGGACGATAAGCTGACCGTCGGTCAGTATCTTAAGGCCTGTTCTAAGGAACTGGGCGGCAAGTTCAACGTTGTTGATTTCAAGATCTTCGAGAAGGGTGAAGGCCTGCAGAAGAGAGAAGACAACTTCGCTGAGGAAATTGCAAAGCTCACAGGCAAGCAGTAATCAAGCGGCTGTACCGAGCGTGTTCACCCGCTGATACGGCTATACACCCCGGTCGGACGTATGTCCTGCCGGGGTTTTGTAAAATCAAAAGATTCAGGAGAGCGGTGCGTATGATGCGAATAGACAGGTTGCTGTCTGCATGCGGTGCGGCCAGCCGCAGTGAAGCCGGACGTGCTGCACGCGGGGGACGAATTACCGTCAATGGTGTTGCCGTGCGGGACGCGTCGGTCAACGTCGATCCGGAGCGGGATACTGTATGCCTTGACGGTGTGCCGGTGGTGTACAGCCGGTTTGTGTATATCATGCTTAATAAGCCTGAGGGGTATATCAGTGCTACCGAGGACAGCCGCGCCCCTACCGTGCTTGAGCTGTTGTTGCCAGAGGTCAGCCGCCCGGGGCTGTTTCCGTGCGGCAGACTTGACAAAAACACGGTTGGTCTGATGCTGATTACCGACGATGGGGCGTTGGGACATAGGCTGCTGTCACCGAGACGCCACGTCGAGAAAAAGTACCGGTTTGAGTGCCGTGATGAGGTGAGCGATGAGGACAGAGCCACACTTGAGAATGGCCTGCAGCTGGCGGACGGCTATATGACCAAGCCCGCTTCGGTAGAGCTTGACGGTGGGCGCAAGAGCGGCATCATTACACTGCACGAGGGCAAATATCATCAGATAAAGCGCATGTTTGGTGCGGTCAGAGACAATCGCATAACTTATCTTGAACGCATCAGCTTCGGCCCGCTGACGCTCGATCCCACTCTTGCCCGCGGGAAGTGGAGATATCTTACCGACGGTGAGCTTGAAGATTTGAGGCGCGCCGGTGGCGGAGACGGCTGACAGTATGTGAGTTTTGCGTACGCGCGTTACCGGTCGATAAAACAGAATATATGAGCCGCTTCACTGCGTGGTGGGGCGGCATTTTTGATGACAAAATACGCTTTACAGACGGAAGATTTTGTGGTATAATTGTAATACGAAAAGTACATTCACGTGAGGTGCCCATGCAACCGGGAAAATTTGTGCTTAAAAGTGAATATTCTCCCACGGGCGATCAGCCCGAAGCTATTGAACAGCTGATACGCGGTGTACGTGCCGGCGAACGTATGCAGACTCTGCTGGGTGTTACCGGCTCGGGCAAGACATTTACAATGGCAAACGTTATTGCCGCAATAAACCGTCCTACCCTTGTGCTTGCGCACAATAAGACGCTGGCGGCACAGCTGTGCTCCGAGTTCCGTGAATTCTTTCCGGACAACGCAGTTGAATATTTTGTGTCCTACTACGATTATTACCAGCCCGAGGCATATATCCCCGGTAAGGACATGTACATTGAAAAGGACGCGCTTATAAACGACGAAATTGACCGGCTGCGGCACAGCGCAACGTCGGCGCTTTTTGAGCGGCGTGACGTGATAATCGTGGCAAGCGTGTCGTGTATATATTCGTTGGGTGATCCGGCTGAGTATTCCAGTCTTGTGCTGGCACTGCGTCCCGGCATGCTTATGAGCCGCGACGAGCTTATAGCAAAGCTGGTGTCTATCAGCTATGACCGCAACGACATCAACTTTGTTCGTGACAAGTTCCGTGTGCGTGGCGATACGGTTGAGATATTTCCGGCGTCGAACGGAGATAAGGCGATACGGGTTGAGTTTTTCGGTGATGAGATAGAGCGTGTGTCTGAAATCAATGTGGTGACGGGAGAGCTGGTTCGTCTGCTCAGCTACGCCGCGGTTTATCCTGCAACGCATTACGCCGTGTCGGACGAAAAGCGAGAGGCGGCATTGCATGAAATCGAAGCTGAAATGCACGAGCGCGTTGAATTCTTTCGGTCTGAAAATAAGCTGATCGAGGCACAGCGCATCGAGGAACGCGTTAAATATGACCTTGAAATGCTGCGAGAAATCGGCTTTTGTTCAGGCGTTGAAAACTACTCGCGTGTGTTGTCCGGGCGTGAACCCGGATCGACTCCGTACACGCTTATGGATTATTTTCCAAAGGACTTTATACTGTTTGTCGATGAGTCGCATGTGACGCTGCCACAGGTCCGGGGAATGAGCGGCGGTGACACAGCGCGTAAAAAAAATCTTGTGGATTACGGTTTCCGGTTGCCGTCGGCATATGATAACCGTCCGCTGTATTTTGAAGAATTTGAGTCCAAGATCAATCAGGCAATATTTGTCAGTGCAACGCCTGCCGACTATGAGCGCGAGCATTCCGGGCAGATCGTGGAACAGATCATTCGCCCAACAGGATTGCTTGACCCGGAGGTCGAGGTGCGTCCTGTTGAGGGACAGGTTGACGATCTCATGGGAGAGATACGAAGCAGGACACGGGTCGGAGAACGTGTGCTTGTCACAACTTTGACAAAAAAAATGGCCGAGGATCTGACCGATTATCTTGAGTCCAACGGCATAAAGGTACGGTATATTCACTTCAATGTGGATACCATTGAGCGTATGGAGATAATCCGTGATCTCAGACTTGGCGTGTTTGATGTGCTGGTCGGTATCAACCTGCTTCGTGAAGGGCTGGATATCCCTGAGGTGTCACTGGTGGCCATACTTGATGCCGACAAGGAGGGCTTTCTTCGTGCCGAAACGTCGCTGATACAGACAATAGGCCGGGCGGCACGTAACGAACACGGCAAGGTCATTATGTACGCTGAACATATCACCGGCTCAATGGAACGGGCGCTCCGTGAAACGCGACGTCGGCGGGACATACAGTCGAGGTACAACGAGGAGCACGGAATAGTGCCGCACACCATTGTCAAGGGCGTGCGGGATATTATAGATATCAGCGCATCGCCCGATGAAGAAATCAGGCACGCAGGCAAGGGTAAGAAGAAGGAAACGCACATGAGCGCCCGTGATCGAGAGGCACTCATCGAGCGTCTTACCAAAGAGATGAAGGACGCTGCACGGCGGCTTGAATTCGAGCAGGCGGCCTATATCAGAGATAAAATAAAAGAATTGAAAGAAAATAAGTAACGAGGAAAGCACACATGGACATTATTGCAGCATTGGCACAGGAATTCAAACTGGACCGTGGGCAGGTGGAGCGTACGGTAGGCCTTATAGACGAGGGCAATACTATACCGTTTATAGCCCGATACCGCAAGGAGGTCACGGGATCGCTCGACGATACCGTGCTGAGAGATCTTGATGACCGGCTAACATATCTGCGCAACATAGAGAAGCGCAAGGAGGAGGTCAAGGGTCTTATTGACGCGCAGGGGAAACTGACCGAAGAGTTGGTTGCCGCTATTGACGCAGCCAAAACCATCACCGAGGTCGATGACATTTACCGCCCATACCGCCCGAAGCGCAAAACCCGTGCGTCGGTGGCACGTGAGCGCGGACTGGAGCCGCTTGCCGGGCTTATTATGGCGCAGCAGACGGTGTACGATCCGACCCTGCCTGTTGTGGCAGAGAGTTATGTGGATGCCGAAAAGGGCGTTGAAACATCGGACGCGGCACTGGCCGGTGCCATGGATATAATTGCGGAGGATGTGTCGGATAACGCCGACTTCCGAAAGACAATTCGTATGCTGACCTGGGATGACGGCGTGCTCAACTCAACAGGAAGCGGTGAGTCGGTTTATACACAGTATTACGAGTATGCCGAAAAGCTCAAAAAAATTCCCGGACACCGTATTCTTGCGATCAATCGCGGCGAAAAGGAGGAGTTTCTCAAGGTGACGCTTACCGCACCGCGTGAGCTTATCCTTAAATATCTCGGCAATAAGCTGATAACAAACTCCGGTTCGCCCGCCGTAACTTATATCCGCGCTGCCATTGAGGACGGTTATGACCGCCTTATTGCGCCAAGCGTTGAGCGCGAGATACGCAACGATATGTTTGACAGTGCCAGTGAAGGAGCTATAAAGCTGTTTGCGGTAAACCTGCATAATCTGCTTATGCAGTCGCCGCTAAAGGGGAAAACGGTGCTGGGATATGACCCCGGATACCGTACCGGCTGTAAGCTGGCCGTTGTTGATAAAACAGGAAAGGTGCTTGACACCGCCGTCATTTATCCGACAAAGCCGCAGGAGCGCATTGAGGAAAGCGGTCGTGTAGTTACACGCCTGATACGCAAGTATGGCGTCAACGTCATTGCCATTGGCAATGGCACGGCTTCCAAGGAAAGTGAAATATTCATTGCAAACCTGCTGAAATCCATTCCCGAGGATGTAAAATATATCATGGTCAGCGAGGCGGGAGCGTCTGTTTATTCCGCGTCAAAGCTGGGGGCCGACGAGTTCCCTGATTTTGATGTGACACAGCGCTCGGCGGTTTCAATTGCGCGTCGATTGCAGGATCCGCTGGCAGAGCTGGTCAAAATCGATCCTAAATCCATTGGTGTCGGGCAGTATCAGCACGACATGAAGCCGGCACGGCTTGACGACGCGCTGACCGGAGTGGTAGAGGATTGCGTAAATGCGGTCGGCATCGACCTCAACACTGCGTCGCACTCACTGCTGTCCTATATTTCGGGAATAAATGCTACCTGTGCCAAGAATATCGTCAAGTACCGCGAGGAAAACGGCGAATTCACCAGCCGCGCACAGATACTCAAGGTTCCTAAAATCGGCGCAAAAGCGTTTGAACAGTGCGCAGGCTTTCTTCGTGTTCCGGGAAGTGATGAAATACTGGATAACACAGGTGTGCACCCTGAGTCATATGATGCAGCACGCCGGTTGCTTGATATGTTTGGCTACAGTGAACAGGACGTTAAAGAAGGCAAGCTGACACTGCTGTCCGAAAAGGTTAAGATCAAGGGAATTGATAAGGTAGCTGCCATACTTGGGATAGGCGAGCCTACGTTGATAGACATTATCGGTGAGCTGGAAAAGCCCGGCCGTGATGTCCGCGACAGCTTGCCGCCCCCCGAATTGCGCGACGATATACTCGATATGAGCGATCTCAAGGAGGGAATGATACTTCGGGGAACGGTCAGAAATGTTATAGATTTCGGCGCGTTTGTGGACATAGGAGTACATCAGGACGGACTTGTGCATGTATCACAGCTTTCGGAGCGGTTTGTCAAGCACCCATCCGAGGTGGTATCGGTAGGCGATATAGTCAATGTCAAGGTGCTCGGAGTTGATATGCAGAAGAAAAAAATCTCTTTGTCAATGAAGGGCGTCAAGCAAGATTAATATCTTAATATATTAACGCAAATGTGATTGAGCTGTGTCGGAGATGCGCGCACAAGCAAGATTTGTATGTGCAATTTGTACAAATAAAAAGTGCAAAGTTTGGGCGTTTAACATCTTTCAATTTTGCTCGTTTTTTGGTACAATATATAATGTTATAAAACAATGAGTCCCGGGAGCTGCTACGCGGCGTTGCCGGTTCCAAATTCAAGGAGGAATATTTTTAATGGCAAGTTTATCCTTTAAGCACATTTATAAGAAGTATCCCGGCGGCGTTACCGCTGTGTCTGACTTCAATCTTGAGGTTAAGGACAAGGAGTTTCTGGTTTTGGTCGGACCTTCCGGTTGCGGTAAAACCACCACGCTCCGTATGATTGCAGGACTTGAGGAGATTACCGAGGGCGAGCTTTTCATCGGTGACCAGCTGGTCAATGATGTTGCCCCTAAGGACAGAAAAATAGCAATGGTGTTCCAGAACTATGCTCTTTATCCTCATATGTCCGTGTTTGAAAACATGTCCTTCGGCCTTAAGCTGAACAAGACTCCTAAGGAAGAAATCAAGCGCCGCGTTGAGGAAGCTGCCCGTATACTTGATATAACCCATCTGCTTGACAGAAAGCCCAAGGCTTTGTCCGGCGGTCAGAAGCAGCGTGTTGCGCTGGGCCGTGCTATTGTCCGTAATCCCAAAGTATTCCTTTTGGACGAGCCTCTTTCCAACCTCGATGCAAAGCTCCGTGCTGCAATGAGAACCGAGCTTACCAAGCTGCATCAGAGAGTCGGTACCACCTTCGTATACGTTACTCACGACCAGGTCGAGGCTATGACCATGGCTACACGTATAGTCGTTATGAAGGACGGTCTTATTCAGCAGGTCGATACTCCTCAGAATCTGTATGACTATCCCTGCAACATTTTCGTTGCAGGCTTCATAGGCACGCCTCAGATGAACTTCATTACAGGTACGCTTGAAAAGAAGGGCGAAGATGTTTACTTCAACTTTGAGAGTTGCTCCATTAAGCTGCCTGCAGAAAAGGCCAATAACCCTGCACTCAAGGATTACATTGGTCAGGAAGTTGTTATGGGTATCCGTCCCGAATGTATTCACGACGAGCCTGTTCACATCGCTACCTTTGCTGATAGTGTTGTCGAAACTTACGTCGATGTTACCGAGCTTATGGGTGCCGAGATCTACCTCTACATAACAATTGGTGAAACCAATCTTATTGCTCGTGTGTCCTCACGCTCCACCTCGCGTGCCGGCGATACCATCAAGGTCGCCTTTGATACCTCCAGAATTCATATCTTTGATAAGGATACCGAGCGTTGCATTGTTCACTGATGCGATACGGCGTACGCATATAACATTTTACGGGGACGTCCTTTGCGGGCGTTCCCGCTTTTTGTGTTGACAAATATGCGGAATTATCTTATAATATAACGTAGTACATGAAAGGCATGGTTGCGGTGATGTCTGAGAACACTTATGAAAAAGAATACAGAGGCACACTCATACGCATAGGCGCGAGTATGCTGATGCTGTTGCTGATGTTCAACGTGCTGTTCGTTATTCAGTCTGCTGTGGGTGAGGTGCTCGAGAAGCTGTTGGATTATCAGAGCTATTATATTGTGGATCAATTGCTTTATGGGCTTACGTACGCGGCGGTGTTTTTTATTCCGGTGGCCTTCTTTTATATTCTCGGCGGACGACGCTCACAGCCGGTGCTGACTCAGGTGAGGCTTGACCGTCAGTTCCCTTTAATGCTGGTGGCTTCTGTGACCGTTATATTATGCGCTGCAACGATTAATTATTATTTCATGGAAACGGTGCACTTTTCAGAGTTTACCCGTGTATTTATTCAAGATGACCCGTTGGATACCAACTACAAGCTGGTTATGGCTGTTTTTACAACGGCCATAGTTCCTGCGTTTGTTGAAGAGTTGCTTTTTCGCGGCGTTGTGCTGACCAATATTCTGCCTTACGGTCGTACTCCGGCGGTGCTTATCAGCGCGGTCCTGTTCGGGCTTATGCATCAGAATCCGGGACAGATTTTTTATGCTACAATGGCCGGTGTCGTGCTTGGACTGGTCTATGTCCGTACTCGTTCTATCTGGGGTGGAGTGATTATTCATTTTGTCAACAACCTGTTCAGTGTTTTCGAACAGCTTTTGTTTGACCGGCTTGAAGCTGCACAGGCCTCTGAGCTGTGTACTTATATTGAAGGCGTGCTGTTTTTGGCAGGAGTCATATGTATTATTATTCTGATCCGCACTAATAAAAGACGCGTCCGTGACTTTTCTGAGAGTGGCTTTGGCAGAGTCTTGGAGCCTGATGAGATGTATGTTGAGCGTCCGCTTGAAAAGGGCAGGGCGGTTCGCCAGTTCTTTAACCCTACAGTGACAATATTCCTGATCATTTCCTGTCTTGAGATGCTGTATTATATTATTCTGGCGTTGCAGTTGTATGCAGGTGTGGTATCATGACGCGCGATCAGATGTTTATGCAGGCAGCTCTCGCTCAGGCGCGACTCGCGGCTGACGAGGGAGAGGTTCCGGTCGGTGCAGTGGTGGTCTATCGGGACGAAATAATTGCCGCCGCCCACAACACCCGTGAAAATGATAAATGTGCGACCTCCCATGCCGAGCTTCGTGCGCTGGAAATGGCATGCAGCGCGCGCGGCGGCTGGCGTCTGTTTGACTGTGAGCTTTATGTCACACTGGAGCCTTGCGCCATGTGTGCGGGAGCAGCGGTCAACGCACGGGTTGAACGTGTGGTATACGGTGCGCCGGACAAGCGTTTCGGTGCGCTTGGCAGTGCATTTGATCTGATGGCTGTGGAGCTTAATCACAGGTATGAGGTCGTTGCGGGTGTGCTCGAGGATGAGTGCCGTGAATTGCTACAGAGCTTTTTCAGACAACGCCGGGGCTTTCGTAATGCCGACGGAACCGGAAATTAACAGATACAGGTAATATTGAATATAACGGGTGTATGGCCAGTGATAATTTGGTAAAATACATCCTTTATTTTATTAATTTGTGCCAAAGGGATTGAAAAATATGCATTTTTATTGTAAAATGATATGAGTAATAAAAGGAGGGTGATATAACCCTTTATGCAGATGACCAGTGAAACTATAGGAGAGCGCGGCACACTCCGCGCTGTTGAAACACATAAATTCAAGCGCAACAATTTGTTTTTGACACGCGTGCTTGACATTTCGCCTGAAACTACTCCGTGTGACATGCTGTTGCTTTCGGTGCTGAGCAGGCAAACCTCGGCATATCCGTCAAACGCGTTGCTCAGCCGGCGCTGCGAGGAGCTGTACGGCGCAGTTGTCGATGGATTTGTGAACTTTTTCGGCGAGCGGCTGATCATGGTGCTGTTCGGTGATTTTGTGTCAGACTCGGCGCTTGGAGGCGGGGATGAGATTGCCCGTGGCGTGGTTGGTCTGCTTGCATCGATTTGGCAGGCACCGGTGCTTGATGAGGTTGGACTGTTACCTGAAGAGGAAGTAGAGCATGCCAAGCAGGCACTGTGTGACAGCATACGGGCTGCTGACAACGATCCGGCCGCCTACGCGTCAAGACGGTGCCGCGAGCTTACCTGTGAGGGTAGCCCGCAGGGCTATACGGTTACTGTCGCGGACGTTGAAAAAATCACGCCGGAACAGCTTACAGCTCGCTATATGGAGCTGCGTAAAAGCGGTGGATTTACGGCGTTTTACATTGGTGACCAACCGGCCGGGCAGGTGACCGCGCTTGTGTCTGAGTACTTTGGTGATGCCTGTATCGGCGTGACTGAACCGCTTTACCCGCATGCAGTGTTGCCTTGCGGAGACATACCACGGTATGTTACCGAACAGCGGGCTGTAGGACAGGGTAAGCTGTGCATGGCATTTTACAGCGGAGAGCTTATGTCGGATACGGACGATTATTATGCAACGCTTATGGCGGTCGAGGTATTCGGTGGCTCGCCTGTGGCAAAGTTGTTTATGAATGTTCGCGAGCGGCTGAGTCTGTGCTATTATTGCAGTGCGGCATACAACAGGCTGGGCGGAATCGTGTATGTGTCCTCCGGAGTGTCGGCCGATAAACGCAATCAGGCCGAGCGCGAAATACTTGCACAGTTCTCTCAGATTTGCCGGGGGAACATCACTGATGATGAACTTGAAGCGGCGCGGCTGTCGCTTATCAATTCGGCAATTCAGATAGAGGACAAGCCATATTCTATGTGGAGCTTTTATGAGCACAGAATACGGCTGGGACTGGATTGCTCAATCGAACGTCATATTGAACGGATACGTAACGTCACTGTCAGTCAGATAAAAGATGCTGCAGCAAAATGGCGTTTGGGAGTGGTATTTTTCATACAGCCGCAAGGCGGGGAGGACAATGAATATGACGACTGAATGGTTCAGCTCCGCACGTCTTGGTGAGCGGTATTGCCGCATTAAGACGGACGGCCGCCCCGATGTATACGTGTTTCCCAAAAACATGAGCAATACATATGCATTATGCGCCGTGCATTATGGCTCGGTAGACAGAAGTTATTGTCTTGAGGACGGTGAGCCGATCGTATTGCCGGATGGCATTGCGCATTTCCTGGAGCATAAAATGTTTACACAGCCCGACGGAACTGACGCCTTTGACCGATTTTCTGCTTTGGGAGCGGACGCAAACGCATATACCGCGTATGACCGCACAGTGTATCTGTTTAACTGCACGTCTGATTTTGATAAGTCGTTTGCAACGCTGCTGGATATGGTGACTCACCCGTATTTTACAGCGCAAAGCGTAAAAAAAGAGCAGGGAATTATTGCGCAGGAGATCGGCATGTACGACGATGATCCGGACTCGGTGTGTTACATAAACATGCTTCGGGCACTGTACCCAAATCATCCGCTGAGCACTAACGTGTGCGGCACGGTGAAGTCGATAGCCCGCATAACTCCTGAGCTGCTGTATGACTGTCACAGAGTGTTTTACAACCCGTCAAATATGGTTATAATCGTCTGTGGAGCAGTAGATGAAAAGCGCGTTGCGGAATTGGTAGAACAAAACTATGCGCCGACCGGAGTGCTGAGCTTCCGGAGTTGCGTGCCTCGTGACAATGACAGTCCGGCGCAAAAGAGTATCACACAGTGTATGCAGGTGGCAATGCCGTTGTTTGTCATGGGATTTAAGGAACGTCAGACCGATGCCGATCCTGTGACCCGTCAGCGCCGGGATGTGTTGGCCTCAATACTGGAGAGAATGCTGTTTTCAACGTCGGGAACACTGTACAACAACCTGTACGACGCAGGTATGATAACAAGTCCGTTGTCCTGCGGAAGACTTGCTGAAGAGGACTATGCCTACACCGAGCTGTGCGGCTCTGCCAAGGATGCCAACGCTGTTTGCGAATATATTATATCACATATAAATAACATTCGAAAATCCGGACTATCCAAGGATGATTTTGTGAGGTGTAAGCGCAAGCGCCTGGGCGATGCTATTTCACGGTTTGATTCAACCGAGGAGATAGCAAATTCGCTGATCGGGTATGCTTTTGACGGGCTTGACATATTGGATGATATCAATGTCATTCAAAGTGTTACATTTGACGAGCTTTGCGGGCTTTTTGAAACTATGTATCTTGAACAGGATACCGCGGTATCGTTTGTGTTGCCGACGGTTAAATGAAAAAAGAAAGGAATTAAACGATATGACAGATATGACAACGGTTTCGTTTCCGGGCCTTGGAATTGGTGAGTTCACCATGAATGAGGTCGCGTTTGCGTTCACTCTGTTTGGCAAGCCGGTGGAGATACGGTGGTACGGTATTATAATCACAGTAGGTATTATACTGGCTATACTTTATGCCATGATGCGCGCCAAGCAGGAGAATATCTCAACCGACGACCTGCTAGACATGGGCATATTTGCCATTATTTTTGCTATTATCGGTGCCCGTGCTTATTACGTACTGACGTATGGTATATCCAATTTCATTGTAAGAGACGCCGAGGGAGGCGTCAAGGTTTGGAACAGCTTTGTAAACATCATCGCTGTTTGGAATGGCGGAATTGCAATATACGGTGCGATCATTGCAGGTGCGTTAACAATATATCTCGTTTGTCGTCACAAAAAGATAAAATTCACCAAAGCATTTGATGTGGTTTCTCCCGCTGTGATGATAGGTCAGATAATCGGGCGCTGGGGTAACTTTGTTAACGGTGAGGCGCACGGCAGCATAGTTAATTCTTCAAGTCCGCTGTATTTTTTGCGTATGGGCCTTTTACCAAACGAAAACAGCCTGACCAAAATGTATTATTATCACCCGACGTTTTTATATGAGTCGGTTTGGAATCTTATCGGATTTCTGCTTATCAATGCTTTTTATAAAAAGAAAAAGTTCGACGGTCAGGTGTTTCTCGAATACATTACCTGGTACGGCTTCGGGCGTATGTTCATTGAGGGACTGAGGACTGACAGTCTGATGATAGGTGTTTTCCGTGTATCACAGCTGGTGGGATTTGCCTGCTTTATAGTAGGTTCGGCTCTGCTGATTCGCGGATTTATACTGGCGCGGCGAGCAGAGTGCCTGACGCAGGATTACGAGCCTGTATACAAGAATTTTGCTAAGCGTGCCACTGTACCGGCTGCCAAGTCTGATAAACCGACGGAGTCTGACGGTAATGAAGGTGCTGAGAAGGGTATAGGTGGTTACAGCGGCGAAGCCGCTTCTGACAAACAGGTAAGATCCGAAAACACGCCTTTGCAAGAAAATACCAAAGCCGGAAAAGCCGATGCTGTCCAAGACGCGGCAGCCGAAAAATCAGATGCTCCGGATGACGCGGATGCAGATAAATCCGTAGAGAGAGACGATGCTCCGGCAGGCGAGCCTGATAATAATAAAAACGACAATGATGAGGAAGTAACAAATGGCGAAGATCATTGATGGAAAAGCAATTTCAGCTGAAATTCGTGAGGAGCTGAAGTGCCGCACGGCAGAGCTTGTCTCACGTACAGGCGTAACACCCGGACTTGCCGTAGTGCTGGTCGGCGATAATCCGGCTTCCAAGGTGTATGTCCGGAATAAACAACGCGCCTGTGAGCAGGTCGGTTTTTATTCTGAACAAATACTACTGCCGTCAGATACCGATATGGATACGCTTCGTGCTGTCATACAACGGCTTAATGATGATGAGAAGATCCATGGAATACTGGTTCAGTTACCTTTGCCGCCGCAGCTTGATGAGCGCGAGGTGATCATGATGATAAACCCTGACAAGGATGTTGACGCATTCCACCCTGTAAATGTGGGACGAATTGTCAGCGGTGGATATCGCTTTGCACCGTGTACGCCTGCGGGTATAATGCAGCTTTTGTTTCGTAGCGGTATACAGGTTCAGGGGCGTGAATGTGTCGTTGTGGGACGCTCTAATATTGTGGGCAAGCCTATGGCGCTTTTACTGCTTGAGGCGAACGGTACCGTTACCGTGTGTCACAGCCGCACTGAAAATCTGGCAGAGGTTTGCCGCCGGGCGGATATACTGGTCTGTGCGGTCGGTAAGCCCGGATTTATTACGGCAGACATGGTCAAACCCGGTGCTGTTGTGATCGACGTAGGCATTAACCGCATGGAGGACGGACGTCTTGCGGGCGATGTTGACTTTGAAAATGTTGAAAAAGTGGCAGGATTTATTACACCGGTTCCGGGCGGAGTCGGTCCTATGACCATAACCATGCTGCTCAATAACACACTTTGCGCGGCGGAGTACAGATAATTATGTTGCCTTCGGTGGACTGGCATGGTGCACACTGGATATGGCGGCGCGGCAACGCGGGCAAAGACGAATATGTTGACTTTCTTTGCATTTTTGAAGGTTTGCACGGGGGCGACTGGCGCCTGAATATTTCGGCGGATTCAGACTATAACGTGTATCTCAACGGACAACTCGCAGCATTTGGCCAATATCCGGATTATCCGGCGTGTAAGGTTTACGACCGTGTGGATATTTCTCGTTTTGTACATGACGGTCAAAACCGAATGGTGATCCGGGTCTGGTATTACGGTGTTGACAGCCAGACATATATCTGTGGCGATTCCGGATTGATTTTTGCGCTTGAGTGCGGCGGCAAGGCCGTTTCAGTGTCGTCCGTGGAAACGATGTCACGGTTGTCACATGACTACGTGAGCGGCAAATGCCAAAGTATAACATCACAGCTTGGGCTCACGTATTGCTATGATTCGACTGAATACGACGGATATCTACTTGATTGTGATGATGGCTTTGAACCGTGTACCGAGCAACTTCAGCGAACTCAGCCGAAGGTCTCACGGCCGGTAAAAAAGGTTGCGCTGGGAGATAGGCTGCCGTTTCGCATAGTGAATGTCGGCTCATACTGCTATAGCGGCAAGTGCGATACTGCCGCATGCCGTATGCGCGATGCGATTATTTATCCGGGTGACATAGAGCCGGGAGACAGGGTAAAGCGTCCTGCCGGCCGAGATGGCATATATATTGTGGTTGATGTCGGTGTCGAAACCGCTGGCTTTTTGGACTTTGATATTACCGTGCCGGCGAAAACTAACATTGATATTGGTTATGGCGAGCATCTCAATGGCGGAATTTGCCCGGTGGTGATCGGCGGACGTAATTTCAGTGCGGAGTATATCGCGTCGCCGGGGCGAAATCGTTATATGAATACATATCGTCGGTTTGGCGGACGATATATCCAGTTTTTTGTTCCGTCCGAGTGGATTGAGCTGGAATACCTTGGTATAAGACCGACAATGTATCCTGTGCGGGATGTAGGAGTACGTCCGGCGGACGCATTGCGGCGACGTATTTACGACGTATGTGTCAATACATTGCGGCAGTGTATGCACGAGCATTACGAGGATTGCCCATGGCGAGAGCAGGCGCTTTACACGATGGATTCACGCAATCAGATGCTTTGCGGGTATTATGCTTTCGGTGAATTTGATTTTCCGCGCGCGTCGCTGTGGCTTATATCTCAGGGAGTACGTCCGGACGGGCTGTTGAGCCTGTGCTATCCGGCGGGACTTGATTACCCCATTCCCTCATTTTCACTTATCTACTTCATCCAAATGCTTGAATACACCCACTATTCCGGCGATACAACACTTGCCGAACAGCTGTATCCTATGCTGTCGCGGCTGATGCATACCTTCACTGACCGCGTGCGGCAGGACGGACTGGTGCCTAATTTTGAGGGAATGTGGAATTTTTACGAGTGGTCTCGCGATATGAGCGGTCGGCGGGGAACCGATACACGCATAGAAGCACCGCTCAATGCACTGCTGGTACTGGCTCTTACGGCGCTGTCGGATCTGTGCAGACTTATTGGCAAGACGGAGGATGCGACGTTGTGGAGCCGTTATGCTGACAATATACGTCCGGCAATTTCTGAACGTTTTTATGACGGAAATATCGGATTGTTCCGTACGTCGGTTGAATGCGACAGCTACAGCGTGTTGACAAATGCGCTTTGTCTGCTGTGCGGCGCTGCGAACAATGTGGACTTTAGTCACGTTTTAAAAGTCGTAGCCGATAATTGCGGTGATAGTGATAAAATTGTGATCGTTCCTGCAACGCTGAGTATGAACTGTTTTCGTTTTGACGCTCTGTTGTCCTACGACCGGCAGAAATACGGCACAGTGATACTGCACGAGATAGATCGGGTATACGGATATATGCTGCGTCAAGGTGCCACTTCGTTTTGGGAAACTATAAGCGGTGCAGATGACTTCGGAGGTGCCGGAAGTTTGTGTCATGGCTGGTCTGCTATGCCGATATATTATTACAGCATTCTTGATAGCTCAATAAACATCGGAGGGCAGGTATGAAGCTGTCAATTTCAACGCTGGGTTGTCCCGGCTGGTCACTTGAACAGGCTGCTGCATTTTTGCATGACTGTGGTGTAGAAGGAATTGAAATACGCGGTATAGGCGGTGAGCTTGAGCCGACAAAAATGGCTTGTTTAGCGCAGGGGCATCTGTCTGCAACCCATGCTGTGCTTAAAAAATACAAGCTTACGCCGGTATGCCTTGGTACGTCGGTTGCCATGCATCGCGACGGAGACAATGTAACCCGTGCGCTGGAGGATGCCAAAGTAGGTGCTGCTGCAGGAATTCCTGCAATACGAATTTTCGGTAATAATTTACCGTCAGACAGCGCCGAACGCAGCATCAAGCTGCGCTCAATTTCAAATGATATTGCCCGGCTGTGCCGTGAGGCTGGGCCGCTTGGAATCGGAGTGTGGCTTGAAACTCACGGCGATATCAACACCCCACAAACGCTGTCAAAAATAATTGAGGCGTGCGGAGATCTGCCGAATTTCGGACTGATTTGGGATGTCGCTCATACATTTACGTCACATTATCGCAACATAGAACTTATTTTAAATGAAATTTATCCATATGTGAGACATGTTCACTTTAAGGATCAGGTAGTTACTCCGGGCGGAAAGGTCAGAATATGTCTGCCGGGGCGGGGAGAAATACCGCTTGTGAATATACTTGAAGCACTTGCGGAGCGCGGATATACAGGCTACTATTCGTTTGAGTGGGAAAAGCTGTGGCACCCGGAAATTGAGGCGCCGGAGGTGGCATTTCCGTATTTTGTCAACTACATAAACAGCCTTTATGAAAAAATACGTAACGGTGGGAGGATGTAATGAAGCAGGATAAAAAACAATTGATATTTTTTGCCGTAGTGTCGGTGATGTCCTTCGCACTGGCGATATTGGGGATTATATACGCCGTCAGAAGTGAGTCCGGTATTGTGTCGGCACTGCTTGTTGCATGTACTGTGTTGCTGCTTGCGTTGACTGCTTTGTATATCACTATTATTGTAGTTTCACTGAAAAAGGGCGATAATTTCTTTCTTTATGATTTTGAATCCGCAAAAAATGTTCGGCCGGATGAGTTGACGGCACAAATGGTCAATTCACGGCTTGACGATTTTATGATGGAGTATTTCGACGGGCCGAAAAAACTGATCGACGGTGGATTCGGAGTTGGTGCGGTTTTGCGTCCTGCAGTGTCATACCGGCTTTTGTACCTTGCCGCTGAGTCGGCAGACGTTATGCTGGCGCTTGAGAGCTGTGACTACCGTGTGCTTCGCGTACTGTGTCAAGCGCTTGAGGCTGCCGGCGAGTCGGACATGCCGCGCGTTATTATCCGGCACCGTGAGTCGCATGGGGAAACAGAGAAGCTCCGGCGCTTTCTGCTCGGAAATCAAAAATACATTCAGAGCCGTCTTATGCATTATATTAAAAGAAACATAGAGCAGTTTTATTGATGTTTACGATCGATCTTGCCGGACTGAGCATTAAAATTGATAACAAATACCCGTACGTGCGACAGCTTTGCGGCGATTACATCGTGACGGATTCCGCACCGTATCTCAATCCCGATATTGAAGTTTGTGCTACAGATGAGCAGATTTCACTTGAGGCTGATACGTCGCCGTACACGTCATCACTGCCGTATTCAGAATCTATTTGCATATACCGTGCGATTTGCAGTAAGTTGCCGGATTTTGACGCATTTTTGCTTCATGCCGCAGTGGTTGAGGTTGACGGCTTGGCCTACGCTTTCGCCGCCCCGAGCGGCACGGGCAAGACAACGCATATCACGCTATGGAAGAAGTTCTTCGGCGACCGCGCTAATATAATCAACGGTGATAAGCCTATCATCAGATTTGAAAACGGCACACCGTATATTTACGGAACCCCGTGGTGTGGAAAGGAAGGATATAATATCAATACCAAAGCCCCGCTTGCGGCGCTGTGCTTTATTGAACGGTCACCGGAAAATACCATACATCGCTTTGAGGGGCAGCAAATGATCGGCCGGCTTATGGGACAGATACTGCTTCCGCATGATGCAGATGATGTATTGAAGCTTGCCTCGCTTCTTGACCGTACCGTGCGTCAGGTGCCGTGTTACCTGCTTGGCTGTAACATGGGGATGTGCAGGCGGCTGTGGTTGCTTACAACGGTATGAGGCCTGGAGGCACGGCGGGAGGATGTCATGAGTGAGCATACAACGTACAGCCTTGAGCAAATGTCAGCTGCAATGAAAAGTGTGTTTGACAGTGGCGGAGAGTTCCGGTTTTATCCGCGTGGGACAAGCATGTTGCCGCTGATACGTCAGGGACTTGACTCTATTGCACTTGTCGCAGCACCGGCAATGCCGCGCAAAAGAGATATTCTGCTTTATGTAAGGCCGGGCGGGGCGTATGTGTTGCACCGCGTACTCGGTTGTGACGATGACGGTTATATACTTTGCGGTGACAATCAGACAGTGCCTGAGCACGGCGTAAAGCCGGAACAGATACGGGGCGTGTTAGCTGCCGTATATCGCGGCAGGCGTCAGGTACGATGTAATGTCGTCAGTTTCAGATATCGTGTATACAGTACGCTGTGGTGTTTTATGCCGTTGCGACGCCTTTGCCTGTTTACACGGCGGTGCGTTGTGCGGGTTAAAAAATTAATTTTGCAAATCAAATAGTCCGTCTGAAGTATTCAGACGGACTATTTGATTTAATGTATTTGATCCATGAGCATTTGCTCCATTTTTTCCATGCATGCTGTCTGTTCGAATGAGGTGCTTTCGTTCAGGTATAGCTGCCGCAGCTTTTGAATTTTGGCTGGGTTTTCAATAAAATAATCAATCTTTGCAGCGAGGTCAAGGCTGTCGTTGACTCGGAACAGACAGCGCTCGTCAAGCGCGAAGCTTTTTGTTGCACATCTCGGAGAGTCGGCGATGATTGGTACAAGCCCACAGCAAATAGCTTCAAGACAGGCTATGGCTTCTATCTCAATTTCTGCAGGGTGGCAGTACAGATCGCAGAAGTTGATCAGCTTAACAAGGTCGGTGCGCGAGTAAAAGTTTATTATGGGAGGATTTTTCAGGTGCTTATCACCATATGATTTAATTTTTTGGTATTTTGGCCCGTTTCCTGCGAAAAACAACTGAATACGGTCGGAATATTTTGATTTTTCAACCGCGCGCAGCAGTACCATATGAGACTTTTCGTTGGACAGACGTCCAATGAAAAGTATACAGAACTTATCGCGGAACTGCTCGGGCTTGGCGGTCGGCGTAGGCTTGAAGATGCTGTTGACCCCGTTCGAAATGACGTATCCCGGCGTTTTGCGCTTGACCTCTTTTTCAAAAACGTCGCGAATGAACTGAGTCGGATAATGTATCGCGTCGGCACGGCAGAAAACGTTTTTATCGTACCATTTATATATGATGTGATTGACGATCCTGCAATCCTTAAGTCCTATATGTACTGAAAAGTTTTCGGCCTGTGCGTGGAATCCTGCTGTCAACGGTTTGCCGAGGCGCTTTACCAGCTTTGATGTTTTACGCGATATGAACAGCGGTACAAGTATATGAACAACATCGGCGTCCTTGATGGCATTGGTGATTATTTCTTCATCGTATCGCGACAGAACAACATTGTTCTTTTCAAATATTCCGCTGAACATGGTCAAGTTGGTCAGGGGAAGAATTGCGTACCCGGGTTCACCGCGGTGCTGCTCGTCCGGGCACACCACCGTGACCTCGTGTCCGCGGCTTTTCAGATAATTTATCAGATTGTATGCAGCAACCGATGTGCCGTTGTTGGCTGTACCCAGAACCTCGCATATAACAGTGACTTTCATAATGTTTCTCCTGATTTATGTTGGTATTGTCAGCACGGATCCGGAGCGATCTTCGGTACTATATCCACAAGGTCCGACAGCTTACACTCCAGCACAATACATATTTTGGCCAGCGTCTCAAGATTGACCGCTTCGCGCCGCCCCATTTTTGCAATAACGGCGGCGCTGATATGTGTCATTTGCCGCAGGTCTTTTTTCTTCATTCTGCGATCGATGAGCAATTTCCAGAGCTTGTCATAGCTATATTCGCACGGAGTATTCTGAAGGATCGTGTTTTTACCTCTCATTATCTTTTCCTCCTGACATAATAACAATGAGAGTATAGCACATTATAGCTATAATTTCAACATTTTTTTACGAAATAGAACTTAATTTTTATAATATTGCATTTTATATTCAAATTCGAACAAAAATTCCCGGGCGCCGAATATCGGTGCCCGGGAGAATTGTTGATGTACGTACGCTTGAAAAAATATTCTGCTTTGGATTGCTTTTAGTTGAAAGGCAGGTTAAAGTCCCAGCAACTGTGTGGCATTGCGCCACAGGATCTGTTCAGTGAGATCAGGACTAAGCCCTGCGCCGTAGACAAACTTCAACTCCTCGCGCGAGAAGGACCACGGTGTGTCAGTCCCGAAAAGTAAGCGGTCCGGCCGATGCTCGTGCAGAATTCGTAGCAGTATGTCATGTTCGTCCGAACGGATAGAGGACAGGGAGGTGTCAAAGTAAATATCTTGTCCCACAAGTGATTCGAGTACATCGTCCGCACAGCATAGTCCGCCCATATGTGCAGCAACCATTTTCAGACCGGGGTGGCGATGTAGCACATTTGCTATTTTGCGCGGTGTTGCATGGATATGATTGGGAGAGACAGGATCAAGTCCTGCATGAGTTATTACGAAAATACCCATTTCGGCACACAGCGAGAACACTTCGTCAAAATCAGGGCAGTCAATATCGAAGTGAACATAGTCCGGATGAATTTTGATGCCGCGTATACCTGCTGCCCTCAGCCGTTCAAGCTCGGCACGCTTATTTTCTCCGTTCGGATGAAGTGAACCGAGCGGAATCAGTGTCCCGTGTCGCTCGGCAATTGATATAGCAAAGCTGTTTACATTGAATTGTTGGTGCGCATTGGTGGCGATGTTACAAACCACCGCGCGGTCAATCCCTGCGGCCGCGATGCAGGCCTCCGTTCCGGCAACCGTGCCGTTAGTGCAGGGAAAATGTTCGCTGTACCAAGCTGTTTGGCACAGGACCTCAAGTGCCCGAGGGGCAAGCTTGTCAGGAAAGCAATGTGTGTGAAAATCAATTATCATAATTTTATGCGTTCAGTATGAAAATTATTGCGCTGTATAAAATTCCGCCAACCATCAGCAGTGCCAGTATTGCGCAGATTATACGGGTCATTATTACTCTTTTTGGGGTTTTATTGGACATGGTTAAATCCTTTCGTCAGTTGTCCTGATCAATTTTGAGTTGTTGTGCTTTTATATCGTTTTCGGTCAGTAGCGTACCGGAGGAGGGCAGCTTTAGCTTGCGGTATCCCTTGGCATCCCCGTATTTTTCACTGAAGTTGTCCAGGGCCCTGACTACTGTCTGTCCTTTCTTGAGCGTCATGACTGAGTTTCCTCCTGATGTGCGTGTCGACATTTGAGCTATCTGTGATGTCTTGACGACAAGAGCACGGTCGGCACTGGATATGAGCATGATCTCAAAAGGCTTGTTTTTCGGCTCATAGAACACCGCTACAATTGGCGATGCTGTCGAGAAAGCTCCTGTCAGCTTTCGTCGGTTGCCTTTGGTTTCGTAATTGGCAACGGAAATGCGAACTGCCTTGCCGTTCTCAAATACAAACACCATATTATCACCGGCGGGGTAACTGTTCTGAACCCGCAAGAACACGGGACGCTCTCCAGCGTCCATATTCAGCTTTGCTGGAATAAAATCGCCCATAACTGATGCTTTGACCGGGTCGAAATCGGACACCTTGGCCCGGTAAACCTGTGCCCGGTCGGTGAAGAACACCAGCTCTGCATTGTTATCCGTTTCTATGGTACAGATTATTTCATCTCCGTCCTTTAGCAGGTGATTGTCGCTCAGACGCAGTGACTGCTGAGATATTTTTTTGAAATATCCTTCGCGTGTGAGTACAATGGTACCGTTGAAGGCCTCAATATGATCTTCTTCGTTGTACTCACTGATCTCTTCGGCGCCGATAATTTGTGAACGGCGGGGTTTGCCGTATTTTTTCTTGACTTCAAGCAGCTGGCTGGCGATATAAGCCTTTATCTTCAGCTCGTCACCGAGTAGTTCTTCAAGCTCGGCGATTTCTTTCTGCAAACCTTCGATCTCGCTGACACGGTTGAGAATATACTCACGGTTGAGATGACGCAGCTTGATCTCGGCAATATACTCAGCCTGTATTTCGTCGATGTCAAAGCCCTTCATAAGGTTTGGCACAACGTCGGATTCCTTCTCCGTCTGACGTATTATGCGTATAGCTTTGTCAATATCAAGCAGTATTTTGGCCAACCCCATAAGCAGGTGCAGCTTGTCCTTCTTTTTGTTGAGGTCAAAAGTAAGCTCGCGTTTGACACACCCTATTCGGAATTTGATCCATTCATTGAGTATGTCGATTATGCCAAGCTGACGCGGAACTGAGTCGATAAGCACGTTGAAGTTGCATTTGAAGCTGTCCTCCAACTTTGTCAGCTTAAATAGACGCGACATCAGCTTGTCCGGGTCGGTTCCTCGGCGCAGGTCGATCGTGAGCTTGAATCCGGACAGATCGATTTCGTCACGGAAGTCAGTTACTTCCTTGAGCTTGCCGTCCTTTATCAGGTCAGTTATGCCCTGCATTATCTGCTCGATTGAGGTTGAGTAGGGAATCTGGAGTATATCTATGCAGTTGGCGTCCTTATCGTAATTATAGCGGGAACGTACGCGAACGGAGCCTTGTCCGGTCAAGAATATTTCGCGCATTTTTTCCCGGTCGTATATTATTGCGCCGCCGCCGGGAAAATCCGGGGCCTTGATTATCTCCATCATTCTGTCGAGAGATACCTTGGGGTTTTTGAGAAGTGCGATTGTTCCGTCGCAGACCTCTGCAAGATTGAACGAGCATATGTTTGAGGCCATACCGACTGCAATTCCCGTGTTTGGGGTGACAAGTATGTTGGGAAAGGTTGTCGGAAGAAGTGTGGGTTCCTTCATGGTGCCGTCGTAGTTGTCAACAAAGTCGACGGAATCCTTGTCTATTCCGCTGAAGATTTCATTGCAGAAAGTGTCCAGCTTACATTCGGTGTAACGTGACGCGGCGTATTTCATATCCGACGAATACTGTTTGCCGAACGAACCCTTTGAGTCGATGAACGGATGCAGCAGTGTTTCGTTGCCGCGTGTCAGACGCACAAGTGTTTCGTAAATCGACGCATCGCCGTGCGGATTGAGCTTCATAGTCTGACCTACGACGTTTGCGCTTTTGGTTTTCGACCCGGTCAGTAGCCCCATTTTGTACATGGTGTAAAGCAGTTTTCTGTGCGCAGGCTTGAAACCGTCAATTTCTGGTATGGCGCGTGAAACTATAACGCTCATGGCGTAAGGCATGAAGTTCTTTTCAATTGTGTCGGTTATCAGCTGAGGCTGGGCAGGGGCCGGTATCATTTCGGCCACGTCGTGAGTAATTTTGCGTTTTTTTGCCATTCCTACCTCTCTATGTTCGGGTTAGATTTTTATTATGGTGTGGGATGCCGCACGGATCATGCGGTTGTACAGCGCAAGCCCCAGCCCATCGGTAGGCGGCTTGCGGGCATATATAACCTGACAACCCAGTGCATCGGCTTCGCGCAGAGCAGAGAACAGTCGGTGAGCCTGCATGTTCAGATCATGCGGGTTGCCATAAAGCACGGTATCTGTATTGCCAAGCATCTGCGCTTCATCTGCCGAGCATATGACGGCGCATTTCTCGCCACCGGCGCGCCGAGCACGTACGTACGGAATGAACGAAGCCTCATCGCCGTCCAGCAGTACGAACGGAGATGAAGGGGCATAGTGCCGATACATCATGCCCGGCGCTATCGGTCGCTCATCAGATGTTGATATGCCCTCCGCTGCAGCCGACAGTTCGACATTTTCGCAGACGCAGCACAGTGCATCGTATGTTACGGCTCCGGGGCGCAAAAGCACCACGCCGTTGTCCTTTATCATGACTATGGTGGACTCAAGTCCTATATCGCACTCGCCACCGTCGATTATCATGTCGACTTTACCGTTCAGATCGCTGATGCAGTATTCAACAGATGTGGGAGAGGGGCGCCCGGATATATTGGCGGATGGCGCGGCGATCGGTCGTCCGAACATGCTTATCAGCGCGTGTGCCACCGGGTGTGACGGACAGCGCACTGCCACGGTGTCAAGTCCTCCTGTCACCTCTTTCGGTATTATGGGGCGTTTGGGCAGTATTACTGTCAGCGGTCCCGGCATGAACGCCCGGGCGAGTCTAAAGTAAAGCTCATTTGTGACGGCGTATTGCCCCGCGTCGTCCGGCGTGGCAATATGTATTATCAGCGGATTGTTTGAAGGACGTCCTTTTGCCGCGTAGATCTTATGAGCGGCGCCGGGGTCTGTGGCATCTCCACCGAGGCCGTAAACGGTTTCGGTAGGGAAGACCACAAGGCCACCCGCCCGAAGGATTCCGGCTGCTCTGGATAGCTCGTGCTCCGCGCCGGCAGGACAGTCGATTTTGATTATTTCCGTTTTCATGGCGTAATCATTCCTCCGAGCCCTTCAATTTCTCGGCCGTATCGGCGGGGG
>URHI01000011.1 GCA_900547565.1 uncultured Eubacteriales bacterium
GGAACATTTCCGGCAGGCTTTTTTTATTAAAGAAACTCCTAAAACAGCTGTTATTGATAACAATTATATACAAATAAGACAATATATGTATAAAAACGGCATAATTGTCGGCTAAAGAGATAAAAAAATAATACCATCTTAATTCTGATATTATATAGTTACTACTTGTAAAATATAATTTTAATTAATAAGAAGGAGACAATCATGCAAAACAACCAAAGCTATTACGGATCAACTGAAAGAAAGCGAATGGCACAAGTGCGCGATCTATTACTTGACGGTACCGCAAGAGTGCTCAACGGCAGGGTGCATTACCGGATGTACCAGCTTGTGAAAAACGGAGAAGTGCTTTATCGGTTATGCACTACATATGCTGGGACGCGGGCTGAGTGCTGTGTCAGATGCAACCGCTCATTTGCGGACAAGCTGTTTTTTGCCTTGCTTCGTGGCAGGGTAACCCCGTGTAGCATGGTTTACATAGTCTGTGAGTTAGTGGCGAATAGCGAGTATAATGTGATAATGGAGGTGTGAGGCTCAAAATATAGTGGTTATTTGAAAAAAATCTCTTTACAAACGGCAAATGTTGTGTTATTATAATAAGGAAGAAAACTACAGCCAGCAGTAAAAAGTTTGTGAAAGGAATGCCGTATTTTATGCGGATGCTTGAGTTATGAAATGTCCTGTCTGCGGATATCCTGACAGCAAGGTTATCGACTCTCGCCCGGTGTCTGACGGAAGCAGTATCAGACGCAGACGCGAGTGTCTGGTGTGTCAGAAACGCTTTACTACTTTTGAGATGATCGAGTCTGTCCAGATAGTTGTGGTTAAAAAGGACGGCTCTAAAGAGCTGTTTGACCGCAACAAACTGTTGGGCGGTATACTCAAGGCCTGCCAGAAGCGGCCGGTAAACGCCGATGAAGTGGTCACTGACATTGAAACCGAACTGCAGAATTCACTTCGGCTTGAGGTACCGTCACGTGAGTTGGGCGAAATGGTGATGGAAAGACTTAAGAAAATTGATGAGGTTGCCTATGTCCGTTTTGCCTCAGTGTATCGTGAATTCAAGGATCTTGACACATTTCTTGCCGAGCTTACCGAGCTGAAGCATCTGGCGGAGGAGTCGCATAACGCACAGACGACAGGTGATGAGCGGACAACGGAGCCTGATATATATTCCAAATGAGTATTGTTTGGAATCCCTGGCATGGGTGTACACGTTACAGCGAGGGATGTGCACATTGCTATGTTTTCCGTATTGACAGCAATGCTCAGCGTGACAGTGAGCAGCTGCGCCTGAATTCCACCTACACACTTCCGCTTCGGTGTGGGCGGGACGGTTATAAAATCAAGTCGGGGGAGGTAGTATATACCTGCCTTTCCTCCGACTTTTTTCATCCCGGAGCCGACATGTGGCGTGACGAGGCCTGGAGTATGATGCACGAGCGTGAGGATCTGAATTTTTTTATAATAACCAAGCGAATTTTGCGCATGGCAGACTGTTTGCCGCCTGACTGGGGAACCGGATATCCCAATGTTACAGTTGCATGCACCTGCGAGAATCAGCGCCGTACAGATGAGAGATTACCTGTTTTTCTGTCTCTGCCACTGGCGCACAGACAGATCGTGTGCGAACCATTGCTCGAAAAAATTGACCTTGGACACTGGCTTGACCGGCGTGTGGAGTGTGTTTCGGCCGGGGGCGAGTCGGGACCGCATGCCCGTGTTTGTGACTATGACTGGATACTGTTTCTGCGTGATTCCTGCGCTCAAGCTGGCGTTGATTTTCATTTTCATCAGACAGGTGCCAATTTCCGTCGCAACGGAAGGGTATATGCCATACCGCGTAAACTGCAGCATATTCAGGCTGCTCGTGCCGGAATTGATATTGCGGAACGGCATACGATGTTATAATAATAATTCATCATGCTACTTGACAGAAAAGGCAGTATCTGGCGGTGTTCCCGGGAGGTACACCGCTTTTGCTGAATATCCAAGACTAAGCCTTTATAAAATACTGCATGTTCGCAAAGCAGTTGACAGTTTACGCAGGGCATGATATAATAACTTTAATAAACCAACCTTGATTTTGGGGGAATATGAAATGAACAGAACATTGAATATAATTCAGATAGTGCTGTTGGCGATATGTGTGGTGCTGTTGCTTGCAGGCGTAGCACAGTTTGCTTCAACGGTCGGAGTACCGAACGACGATGTCGGTGCCTTGCATAACTTATCGGCTAATCTAATTGGAATGCTGTTGCTTATTGTTTCGGGTACTGTGTTTGTAGCCAACCTTGCATGGTTTGTCGTACGCTGTGTAATGAGGGGGAACAAAAAATAATGGCTTTATTACTCAGGACGCCGCGACTGGAGCTTGTGCCGCTTACAGCCCAAGAACTCGATATGCTCGTTTCGGATTTGCCGCGTCTTGAAAAGCGGCTTGGAGTTACCTATCGGGGGGAGCCGTTGAATGGAGCTTTTGGAAGTATTGTCAAAGGCCAGTATAACATCGTGGCAGGCGATCCTGACAATTACGTGTGGAATACCTTTTGGCTTATTGTGCGTCGTGAGGACAGGGTGGTAGTAGGTTCATCTGATTTCAAAGCGCCGCCCGACAGTGCTGGTACAGTTGAGATCGGCTATGGACTCGGCCGTGAATTTTGCCATAACGGATATATGACCGAGACAGTGCGCACTATGTGCCGGTTTGCCTTTTCACACAAAAACGTCAACCGTGTCATAGCGGAAACCGAGATCGGCAATCTGCCGTCCATACGTGTGCTGACACGCTGTGGCTTCCGTGAATATCGCATGGAGTCAACTATGTGGTGGTATATTGACCGGGAATTGTTTGAAAATGCAATCACAAATCAATAAATATGCATTTAAAAGGACGTGGATGTTTTATTATGGGATCTCTTAGCCTGACTTGTATTGCTGAATGGCTTGATACCTTTTTTGCCGGATACGATCATGCCCTACTGTCGGCGCTGCACAGTCTTGCCGAATGGGGGGGCAGCGTGCTGACCATTGTTATGCGTGTGATAACCTTTGCCGGTGAAAAGGGAATACTGATGTTTGCGCTTGCACTGATACTTATGCTTTTCAGAAAAACTCGCCGATGCGGGATATGTATTTTCGGTGCGGTGTGTTGCGGTGCACTTATTACAAACATTATTCTAAAAGATTCGGTCGAGCGGCTTCGTCCGCTGGAGGCGTTGGCTGAGTATACAGAGTGGTGGCAATTTGTAGGTGCACCGACAGAGGACGGATTTTCATTTCCGTCCGGGCACGTCACGGCGCTGACATCCGGATTGTGCGCATTATGCTTTTGTCGCGGAAGAAAGTATATTTTGCCGACTGTTATTTCGGTGGTTATCATGGGGATATCGCGCAACTATCTTATGGCCCATTACCCGTCCGACGTGTTGGCTGCCATGATTATAGGAATTGCATCGGCTGCCGCTGCTTACGGAATAACGGTGCTGATATACCGCCTTATCGACAGGTACCGGGACAGGTCATTTTTCCGCTTTGTGTTGGATGCCGATATAGGAGATTTATTCCGTAAAAAAGGCGCCGTCGATTGAACCATACCCAAATAATGTGCCGACTGTGAAATCTGATTTACAGTCGGTAGTTTTGTGTTGAAATACTGTGTGAAATATTGTATAATTACAATAAAGGAATTGTATGATAGGAGTGCTTATGTCAAACGAATTGATGACTGAAAACTTCGATTGCTGCGGTGGTAGACCAGAACCTGTTCCGATGCAGCATGTTATCAGTAAGCTTGATGAATATCTTGGACGAAATGATTATAGCCATGCCGAGTCGCATCTGCGGTTTTGGCTCGGCGAGGCTGAACTGCGCAATGACAGACGCGGACAGCTTTCGTTGCTTAACGAGCTTATGGGGCTGTTTCGAAAAACAGGGCAGAAAGACAATGCCATTGATGCGTCAGATAAGGCCTTGCGCCTGTGCGGTACGCTTGGCCTTGAGGGAAGCACGGTTCACGGAACAACACTGGTAAACGCCGCCACGGTTTATAAAGCATTCGGGTTAGCGTCCGAAGCCTTGCCGCTTTATATTAGGGCACGTGAGGTCTATGAGTCAATACTTACTGAGTACGACGGGCGCCGGGGCGGCCTTTATAACAACATGGCGCTAGCACTGGTAGATCTTGAACGGTATGATGAGGCCGATCATCTGTACCGGTCGGCGCTCGGAATAATGTCACACAACCGTTATGGTGAGCTTGAAATGGCCATAACATATCTTAATATGGCCAATGCGGCTGAGGCCCGTTACGGCCTGATCCCCGCAGAGCAGCAGATCAACGATTGCATTAACCGTGCCCGTGAACTGCTGGATACCCCTGGAATACCGCATGACGGTTATTACGCATTTGTGTGTGAAAAGTGTGCCCCGACCTTCGGATATTACGGATATTTTCTTGATGAGGCGGAGTACCGTGGCCGTGCAGAACAAATCTACTCCGGAGGTGTCGGACAATGAAAGGACTGGAGCTCAGCCGGGCATATTACGAGCGTTTCGGCGCAGATATGATACATGAAAAATTTCCGGAATATGAATCCTATCTTGCCGTGGGGCTGATAGGCTCTGGATCGGAATGCCTTGGTTATGATGATGATATTTCGCGTGACCATGATTTTGAGCCGGGTTTTTGCATTTTTCTGCCGGACGAGTCGCTGGTGAACAGTAAAACAGAGTTTCGCCTGGAGCGTGCTTATGCCGGCCTTCCGTCCGAGTTTGAAGGTGTGCGCAGACTGAGAGTTGCTCCGGTTGGCGGGAGCCGTCATGGAGTTATCAGGCTGAGTGACTTTTTGCGCGCAAAACTGGGGACCACAGAGCTGCCATGTACCCCGGACGATTGGTTCCGTATTCCTGAATACAGCCTTGCAGAGCTGTGCGGAGGTCAGATATTCCGTGACGACCTCGGAGAACTGACGTCAATACGTAGCTCACTTGCAACGCTGCCTGATACTGTACGACTGAAAAAGCTGGCCGGCAGGCTGTTGCTTATGGCACAATCCGGACAATATAATTACGGCCGGTGTCTGGCTCGTGGCGAAACCGGGGCTGCACAGCTTGCCATAGGTGAGTTTGTTGACAGCACAATGGCTGCGGTGTTTTTGCTGGAGAGACGTTACATGCCGTATTACAAGTGGAGGTTCAGAGCACTGAGAGAGTTGTCTTCGCTCGGCGAGGAGCTTGCCGGGCCGCTTGAGTTTTTGCTGACTACTGAAAATACAGCACCTATGTGCAACACCAAATCCGAAATAATAGAGGATATAGCCGGCATTATAATAAATCGACTGAAGCACGACTGTCTGACATCAGCTAATTGCGGCGACCTTGAAAAGCACGCATATTCGGTAAACGACGGTATTTCAGATGCCGATGTGCGCAACAGCAACATCCTTTATGCAGTATAAACGCATATCCCCGGCGGGCTTCAAGTCCCACCGGGGATAGTCACATATATGGATTTTTTTCGGGATGGAAAACTGAATTTGTTATTTTGCTATTGAGTTTGAGTAAATGTAATACTGATACGCGGTAAACAGCGGCAGAGAGGTCTTATATCTTACGGCAAATACGCCGGATCCTTCAACGCGCCCGTTGCTCAGTGATACATTGCCTGAAAGCACTGTAAGCTCCACTTCTGATGTTACGTCTGATGCAGTACCGTCATAGTTGATTCGTGTAGCACTCAGTGTACCGTCGGAAGAGATAGCGGCTACTATGTAACGTACATATTTGTCCGATTCGTGCGGCGTATTCGTTGTGAACTCGGGATAGCCGCGGGCATAGTCAGTATCGGTTGCCAGTGCAGTTCCCGTTGTCCAGGGAGAGTACTTTATGCCGCGATGCTTAAGCATTGTATTGAACTCGAGCGACGAATTTTTCCACTGCGTGAAAAACGATGAGTTGAGTGAAGCACATTCAATAAGGACAGCATACAGTGACTGTGCCGGATTAGTCACGTCCAGCAAATGTGATTGGTTCATCTGAACACCGAAGCCGTATTCGTTCATTGCGTAGCGGACAATTTCATTGTTCATACAGATAATGAGTACACGACCCTCCATGCCGTATTGGCGGGTCAATTCCACTATACGGTCGACAACCTCGGTGCGCTTATCCTTTATTTCAACTATGAACACCATATCGGTGTGATTTTTCGAAAAATAATCCATTACTTCATCGTAAAACGAAATTTTGTCGCTTTCCGAGGCGAGATTGCTTTTGCTTTTCAGTGCCTTGAGCTGTTCGCGCGTGGATGCTGTACAGCTTATTTCCTCGTTGAAACCGGTGGTGGTTGAATCGTGATTGATTACAAGATGTCCGTCGGCGGTCAGCCATACGTCAAGCTCTGTGACTGAAGCCCCTGACTCTGCCGCCGAGATAAATGAGCTGAGTACATTGTGCGGGTGGTGCTCAATATCGCCTCGGTGTGCTACTATAAGCGGGGGTGAGTTGAGTGTGCGCTGTTCAAATGACTCATAATAGCTTATTACATTGGAATAAGCGGTGCTCACTATTCCGTTTGCTCCAAGTATTACGGCATTGTGAAGCGCCGCGGTGTCATTTTCAGGTACGGAAGCAAATATGGTCAGCGATCTCGCACGCAGTGCAAGTGCCGAGTCGTTGTCAAGTACAGTGGCGTTTATCAGTATGCTTTTTGTGTGGCAGGCTGAGGCACGTATGTACAACTGTTCAGGTGACAGTGATGTCAGCGCGCGGCAGTCAAGAACAGGGCGTGCGCATCGCGTGGCTGACTGAACGCGACGCAATACATCGTCGTTGTCGCTGATAACAAAACAGTCCGCAATACGATTGTCACATATGAAAATTATCAGATCGTCTGCAGTTTCAGGACCGGTTATAAAAGCGGGAATGATTTTGGAATCAAGTGATCTGACAAGCTCGGTAAGTGTACCGAGCTGATTGCCACGGGTGTCTGTAGCGTACAGAGTGCCGCCGGCTTTTTGAAGATTGAATACGACTGTTGCCGGACGCTTTTCGCAGCTTGCAAGTGATACGGTATTGCGATCTGCGAATTGCCAGACCGTCGGAGAATATGTGAGAGCTGTCACAGGCTCATAAATATTGTGAACAATGCCGGCATTATAGCTTGAAAAGATTGCATTTTGTGATGCGTATTTTTCTGTGTATTCTACGTCATAATCAAGTGTCGATCCGGTGAGCTCTGATACGGCTGCTTCGTACATCGTGCGCGCAGTGCTGTAATCCGCGACCTCCGTGTAAAGTCGGAATGATGTAAGCTCGAATGATGTACAGTTGGTCGTGACGGAATTGCCGTCTGCTGCGACGTCTCCTCCGATTACAATTACCCGCCATGCATCGCCCTGCGCCAGACCCAGAAGGCCCGGGGCTTCAACCTCATCGGTCTTGTTTCCGTTTACATACAGCGTGGCTGTTCCACCGGCAGCATCGTATACCCCTACAAGATGTGTCAGCTCATCGGTGCTGTATGTGTCACCAAACGTAGGATTGCGGTATTTGCTGTCGGTGTATACCGACATTTTGTATTTTCCGGTGTGTGTGGTAAAATTATATCCGCCGGACTGACATGATGATACCATGCATTGCTCCTTGCTGCCTGCGTCAAGAGCAACATGATTTACAACAAATGCTTCAAGCGTGAAACCGTCCGACAGCAGTGAATACAGCTCAGCCGCGGACGTTAACTGATTATATCGCAGTTTTAGCGCACCGCCCACTCCCCTCACCTGATAGTGCGGGGTAATGTAGCTTTTACCTCCAAAGCTGACCGGGGTACTTACGACCGAGCCGAGCTCACGGTTTTCAAATGTAAAGTCGACGTGGCCGCTCAGATCTGAAACCTCGCCGTCGTCAGTAAAGGCCAAGTTAATGTAAGGAACCGGAAGGCTGACTTTGGGACGGCTCACGGGCTGAGTTACTTCTGTGCCGGGATCAGCCTTTGACGTGCTGTGCTGATCTTCTGTGTCTGTTGCTTCCGTGACATTGCTCGTGTCGCTTTGCGGTGTGCGTGTTGAAGTGCAGGAGGCGAGCGTCAGCATAACAAGCAGTAGTGAAACACATTTTAGCAGATGTCGCATATCATGATACCTTTCTGATTTTATTTTATTAATTGTATCATTGGCAACATAATTTGTCAACCGGTATTGACATATGCGAGCGTGGCAGTTATAATATTTATGATTTTATTTTCAGGAGGAAAAAATGAGAGCACCGGCAATACCGCTTATTACTGTGGATCCTTATTTTTCTGTATGGTCACGCGATGAGGTACTTAACTTTACCGAAACTGTTCACTGGACAGGCGCGGTCAATCCTATCCGTGGCTATGTAGTGGTGGATAACAGCAGATATTTGTTTCTTGGATATGACAGAAATGCTCACAAAATAAAGCAGATATCGGCAGATATTCAGGCCCTTTGCACTCTTGTGACATACGAATGTGATGAAATACGTTTTATGGCGCGTTTTATGACACCACTGCTCCCTGACGATTTTAATGTTATGTCGCGCCCAGTGTCATATCTTGAGCTGAGCTATGAGTCCTTAGACGGTCGTGAACACAATGTCAGTGTTGAAATACGGGTAAGAGAGGATATCTGCCTTGACCGTGCAGGGCAAAGCAAGGTTATCCCGGAGATAGTGTCAATTCCCGGCACAAGCACTGTCCGAATGGGCAATTCAGTTCAGAGCGTGCTGAACCGCAGCGGCGACGATTTGAGAATTGACTGGGGATATTTTTATCTTTCGGTCAAGGGCGATGCGTCTGTAACCCATTCGCTGGAGGGGAGCAGGTGTTGGGTAAAAGCGGGATTTGATATTGAAGCCGGATCAGGTCGGCTGGTCATGTTCGCGTATGACGACGTGCGCAGTATCAGCTATTTTGGCCGTCAGCTGACATCTGTATGGAATCGTGACGGAATGACCATTGATTCTGCTATTGCCGAAGCCGCTGAAGATTACGACTCGCTTGTGCCGCGTTGTCAAGAATTCGGTACAAAGCTATATGAATCAGCGCGGCAGGCCGGAGGGGAAAAGTATGCCGAGCTTCTGACACTGTCATATCGTCAGGTTATAGCGGGTCATAAAATAGCCGTAGATGAGGACGGTGAGCTGTTGTTTATTTCCAAGGAGTGCTTCTCGAACGGCTGTGCCGCCACGGTTGACGTGAGCTATCCGTCCATACCCATGTTTCTGCTGTGTGCACCTGAACTTGTCAAGGGTATGATGCGTCCCATTTATAAATTCGCTTCCACAAAGGCATGGAAGTACGATTTTGCGCCGCACGATGCGGGTCAGTACCCACTCGTTGAAGGGCAGGTATACGGCCTTGACCGTGCCACGGGAGAGCTTTTGTTTGAAAAGCAGATGCCCGTTGAGGAGTGCGGCAACATGCTGATAATGGAGGCTAATGTTGCACTGGCGGAAGGTAATGCGGATTTTGCGGCATCACATATAAATACATTGGAGACCTGGTGTAAATACCTTATTAAATTCGGTGACGATCCCGAGAACCAGCTGTGCACTGACGATTTTGCCGGGCACCTTGCTCATAACTGTAATTTGTCGCTCAAGGCCGTAATGGGAATACAGGGTATGTCAATCATAATGAATATGCTGGGAGACTCTCGCAAAGCCAACAAATACCGTCGAGCAGCTGTACGTATGGCTAAAAGCTGGTGCGAGCGGGCAGTCAATGAGGACGGTTCTTATCGGCTTGCATTTGATCAGCCAGATACTTTCTCCATGAAATATAACATGGTGTGGGATAAGATCTGGGGGACCCGCCTGTTTCCTCAGAATGTCATGCGGCGTGAGATCGCCTCAAACTTTACACATTTCAACAGTTACGGCATGCCGCTTGACAGCCGCGCCGACTATACAAAGTCCGACTGGCTGGTGTGGACAGCTACCATGGCGGCAAGTCGCCGTGATTTCGAACGTTTTGTTGCACCGCTGTGGGATGAGTATAACGAGTCGGACTCCCGGGTGCCCATGACCGACTGGTACGATACTATCAGCGGTTACAAGGTCGGTTTCCAGCATCGCACGGTGCAGGGCGGACTGTTCATCAAATTGCTTGATGCGTCCGGCAAGCTGAAATATTCAGCAAAATAAGTCACATTTCAATATATTTTTTCTTTAAGCCAAACGGAGCTAATGAGGCGTGACCCTTAAACGGGCCACGCCTCTGTTTGTAGAAATTATTCTGCAAATGAGTAGTTATCGTCATAAAACTGCTGTTTCTTGTAGTTTTCAAGACTGCATAGCGCCTGTACGTGCCATACGTCCTCGGTTAATATGCCGGTGCTTTTGACTGAGCCCGAAACATAACTCAGGTCCTTACTATGCGAAACGATGAACACGGTCTGCTCGCCTATGCGCTTGCCCCAACCGTACGACCGTCTGACGCACTCGATGTATGCCGGTGATAAATCCTCGCCACCGTCGGAAACGGAATATCTGATTTCGTTGTACAGATATATCACATCTCCGACATTGTATCCCGTAGTGTTGTCGATTTTATATATATCTGTTATCTGCACCGTAATAATGTTAAACATTGTGCGCCTTGTTTGAACATAGGTACGTGCTGTATATCCGGGAGTGGATTTGATTGAGGTCGTCTGTGATGCCACATCGTATACGACTACGTCACCGCTGTCATTTACAACGACCTGTTCATCGAAACAGTATGTGTCGGTTTGTATGGGAATGCCGCAGAAAATCAGACTGTTCGGGGATTTGCTCTTTTTAGCGTTTTCTATATTGATATCCCATGCATATGCCATTTCCGTAGCTGTTTTGGTCTCATCCGGATTAAGGTAGCTTGCCACGTTCGGATCAAGATAACCGTTGATCACGTGCGCGATATTTTTTCCGTTATGGCCGGTAATCATATCATACGACAAGCCTTCTATGTCGGGTATATCAGGCGGTTGCGGAGAGCGGTTCAGTATTACGGGAATCGCGGCAATAGTGAATACTACCACCAGAGCAGCAGCCGCTACGGTTATAAACCGGGCGGGGTGTTTGCGTTTTTGGGGTTGTGCATCGATGTATTCGTTTACATATTTCTGACTGACGCGTCCGATAGCATCGGACATTATATTTTTATTTTTTTTCATATGGCTATACCTCTTTCCGTTAGTAATGTGCGCAGCTTTTCCCGCATGCGTGACAGCCGCAGACTTGCAGCATTTGTACTCAGTCCGAGACGCGCTGCAAGACTTTTAACGGGCTCGAACCCGTAATACCTGCCCATGAACAGCGCCCGGTCTGTCTCGGAAAGGCTGTCGAGAAACTCCTCGATGATGCAAGTCAACTCGTCGGAATCCTCGTTTGCCGGTATTTCAGCCAGCTCATCAAGCGAGGCTTGATAGTCTTTGCCGCCGCGTTTTTGTGCGGTGTTGAGGCGCATACGGTCGATCGCCGTGCGGCGCGTCAGCATGCAGGCGTAGGATGACACCGATTCGGGGGACTCCGGAGGTATGGTATCCCACACCTCGAGCAAAACGTCGTTGACACATTCCTCGGCGTCGGACTCTGAGCCTAGTATACGTCTGGCAAGCGATCTTAACAGCCATCCGGAAGTATCTGACAATATGCTCAGGGCTCGCTCATCCCGGGCGTTCAGCAGGCGGAGTATTTGTTTTTGAGTCTGTAGCATGATTTGTTCCAGCCTTTCTTGGGTGATAACACGTGCTCTCACATATATAATCGAAAAAACTTCAGTCAATCTTTCATATTTGAGCATAAATTCCCCAAAAATATTTTATCATAGCGCGTGAATGTTTGTCAACAAAGGCCAATTTAATGCTCTGATGTCAAAAAATTATTGAAATATATAGCTCAATGTGTTATAATATCTAAATGCAACTGTTCAAATTATTTTAACTTCAGGAAAGGAAGATAAGTATGCTGAAAAAGCTGGCGGAGAGTATACGTGAATACAAGCTGCCTTCGATTCTGACATTTATTTTCATACTTTGTGAGGCCGTAATTGAGTGCTTTATACCATTGATAACCGCACGTCTGGTGAACAAGATCGATGCCGGCGTCGATATGTCGGTGGTGGTTAGCACAGGGCTTATTTTGTTTGGTCTGGCATTGGCATCGCTGTGTTGCGGCGGTATTGCGGGAATAACCAGTGCAAAGGCGTCTGCGGGCTTTGCAAAGAACCTGCGCGGCGATATTTTTCACAATGTACAGACTTATTCATTCGAAAACATAGACAAGTTTTCATCGGCATCGTTGGTTACGCGTATGACTACAGACGTATCCAACGTCCAAATTGCATACATGATGCTCATCCGAACGGCAGTACGGGCCCCGCTGATGCTTGTATTCTGCATTATTATGGCTTATATTATGGGCGGCGCACTGGCAACAACATTTGTAATTATAATTCCGATACTTACATTCGGACTTATAATGGTTGCGCGCAAGGCAATGCCGGCATTCACGCGGGTGTTCAAAAAATACGACCGGCTCAATGAATCTATAGAGGAAAACGTCAGAGCAATGCGAGTGGTCAAGGGCTTTGCGCGTGAGGACTACGAAAAGCGCAAGTTCGGCGCCGCGGCGGCCGGTATATGCAAGGATTTCACGCACGCCGAGCGCATTGTGGCACTAAACTCTCCACTGATGCAATTCTGTGTTTATTTCAATATGGTATTCGTGCTTATAGTCGGCTCCAAGCTGATAGTACAGAGCGGCGGCACCACTATCGGTGTCGGCGAGATGTCGTCCATGCTGACTTATGGTTTTCAGGTGCTGATGCAGCTTATGATGCTGGCTATGATATATGTTATTCTCACCATGTCGGCCGAGTCTGCAAAGCGTATTGTTGAGGTGCTTAACGAAAACAGCACGCTGACTAATCCGCCGTCTCCGGTAACTGAGGTAAAGAACGGCTCGGTTGATTTCTGTGATGTCAGCTTCAAATATTCCAAGGCCGCAAAAAAGTATGCGCTGTCAGACATTAACCTTCATATTGATTCCGGTATGACGGTGGGTATTATCGGAGGAACAGGCTCAAGCAAATCATCGCTTATACAGCTGATCTCGCGTCTTTACGACACCACCGAGGGCAGTGTGAAGGTCGGTGGAATCGATGTGCGAGAGTATGATCTTGACACATTGCGCTCGTCAGTTGCTGTGGTGCTTCAGAAGAACCTGCTGTTCTCGGGAACCATCAAAGATAATTTGCGCTGGGGCAAGCAGGACGCAACCGATGAAGAAATGATCGAGGCCTGCAAGCTGGCTCAGGCGGACGATTTTATCCGTTCCTTCCCGGATGGCTATGATACATGGATAGAGCAGGGAGGCACCAATGTTTCCGGCGGTCAGAAACAGCGACTGTGCATTGCCAGGGCGTTGCTCAAACACCCAAAAATACTCATTCTTGATGATTCGACAAGTGCCGTAGACACACGCACAGATGCACTCATACGTGCCGGATTTGCTTCGTATATTCCCGAAACGACCAAAATTATTATAGCACAGCGTGTGGCATCGGTGGAGAACGCAGATATGATCATTGTTATGGACAACGGCCATATTTCCGATGTGGGCGATCATAAAACGCTGCTCGAAACCAGCCAGATTTACCGCGAGGTTTATGAACAGCAGACCAACGGAGGTGAGGAACATGAGTAACAAAAATGTTGCGGCATCTGCCAAGCCCCGTATGAATCCGGGTGTTCTGGGCCGTGTCATAAAAATGCTGATACGGTTTTACCCCGTGCTTATTCCCGTGACCGCGGTCTGCATTATACTGTCGGCAGTTGTATCTTCTATACCGGCGATCTTCACCCAAAAGGTATTTGCCATTCTCAAGGTATATATCGAAAACGGCAACTTTGACTGGAATGTTGCCAAAGCCGAAATATTGCCTTTGGTTGCTGTTCTTGCGGTATTGTACGTGCTTTCGATTGCACTCATAACCTGCTACACGCAGCTAATGGCGTTTATCACGCAAGGTTTTCTTGACAAGCTGCGCACACGCATGTTTGACGGCATGCAAAACCTCCCTGTAAAATATTTTGATACGCATAAGCACGGCGATATTATGAGCTATTATACAAACGACATTGACGCACTCCGCGAGCTGGTGTCAGGCTCTTTACCACAGGTTTTGTCATCGTCGGTGATAGTTATTACGGTGCTGGGCATTATGCTTTGGTACAGTATACCGATGACGCTTGTTGTGATACTGGGTATCGTTGCCATGGTGTTCGTATCTCGTAAAATCGGAGGTGGCTCGGCAAAATATTTTGTACGTCAGCAGAAAACGGTAGGTAAGACCGAGGGCTATATTCAGGAAATGATGAACGGGCAAAAGGTCATCAAGGTGTTCTGTCGCGAAAAACAGGTTAACGAAGATTTTGACCGTATTAACGAAGAGCTGTGTCATGACAGCTACCGCGCTCACGCTTATGCCAACACGCTGGGGCCGGTTATTATGAATATCGGAAATGTTCTATATGTTATCTGTGCAATGGTAGGAGGGCTGCTGCTGTTGTCCGGACTGCCAAACATCAGCCTGCGCGGACTTATTACCGCCGGCGGCTTCATGGGGCTGGGATTCACTATTGATATAGTAGTCCCGTTCCTTAACATGACCAAGCAGTTCACAGGAAATATCAATCAGCTGTCACAGCAGGTCAACTCTATTGTCATGGCCATGGCGGGAGCTGAGCGTATATTCAGTCTTATGGATGAGAAGCCTGAGTCAGACGACGGTTACGTCACGCTGGTCAATTGCCGCACGGACGAGAACGGAAATATTGTCGAAACACCCGAGCGCACCGGTCACTGGGCATGGAAGCACCCGCACAGCGACGGCAGTCTGACATACACACCACTGCGAGGTGATGTCAGAATGGTTGATGTCGATTTTGCCTATGAGCCGGGTAAGGATGTGCTACACGATGTATCGGTCTACGCCGAGCCGGGGCAAAAGGTAGCGTTTGTCGGTGCTACCGGTGCGGGTAAAACCACTATTACAAATCTTATCAACCGATTCTATGACATTGCCGACGGCAAGATACGCTATGACGGCATAAATATCAACAAGATCAAAAAATCTGACCTGCGCCGCTCGCTCGGAATAGTGCTTCAGGACACCAACCTGTTTACCGGAAGCGTCATGGACAACATACGCTACGGCAGGCTTGACGCAACTGACGAAGAGTGCATACAGGCTGCAAGGCTGGCCGGCGCTGATGACTTCATTACCCGTCTGCCTGACGGTTATGAAACAGAGCTGACCAACAACGGTGCCAACCTGTCCCAGGGACAGCGCCAGCTGATTGCCATTGCGCGTGCGGCTGTTGCCGACCCGCCGGTCATGATACTTGATGAAGCTACCTCGTCAATTGATACACGTACCGAAGCAATAGTTCAGCATGGTATGGATAAGCTTATGGAAGGCAGAACGGTGTTTGTTATCGCGCACCGGCTGTCGACTGTCAAAAACTCCGATGTTATAATGGTGCTTGACCACGGTCGAATAATCGAACGTGGCAGCCACGAAAAGCTGATTGCAGAAAAGGGAACTTACTACCAGCTTTACACCGGTGCATTTGAGTTGGAATAAAAAACCACAAAAAAGCACAAGCCCATAGGTTGGCTTGTGCTTTTTTGAATTTTGAGGCTACTTAGTCGAGCCACCAAACCTTGCCGTTAAGCAGTACGCAGATAAGGTCAATGATCCAGACGATTGTGGGACCGAAGAACAGCAGCAGCACTGCAAGCACTATTCCTACCACATTCTGCTTGTCGATACTGCGGCACAGTCTGTACACACTCCATATGACATCAATAACGGGAAGACTGAAGATGATTTTAACGATCAAAGGCAGATCGTCAATTGCGCTGATGAGTTGTTTCATAGCAATGCTCCAAAATATTTATTAACGGCAATCCGTTTTGCATTATTATACTATGTTTGAGCGGTCGAGTCAATAACCATTTGACAAAAAACAATATTTTACATGCTTTTCATACAAGTGTTGTAACAATATTGGCTACACCGCTGAGCGCCATAATAATGTACACGGCTTTTTTGATTTTTGGGCCGTCCATTTTGTCAAATACACGGCTGCCGACAACAAGGCCCGCTACCACTCCGACAAGTCCTATTGCAAAGCATGCAAGTACGTTTGACGTGACAAATCCGGCCGACACCTTGACTCCAATAGAGTAGATGTTGGATATTGTGAAATATGCCTGAATGGTGGCCATGTAGTGCACGGGTTGTTTTTCGGATTCCATGTAGTAGATTACAACCGGCGGGCCTCCCATGGAGAACAGTCCCCCGAGTATTCCCGACAAGGAGCCGGCAACAAGCCCACCATACCATGTGGGACGGATATGTATTTTGCCGGAAAAGATCAGAAAATAAAGGCTCAGCAATATCAGGGCAATGCCCAACAGCAACCGCATCAGTGTATCGGCCTGCCCCTTCATGAAGCTGACAGAAATGAAAGTAAACACCATGCTGCCTATGAGGGGAAATATTATGTTTTTCCAATGGATATTGCGGAACATTCTTATAGACACAGCCAGAGAGAGCAGCATTGACAGCATGGAGCTCAGCACATTCGCCTCGGTGTACGCCGACATGATATAAGGCAGGAAGGTCATAGCAAATATGCCGAAGCCGAAGCCGGACACACGCTGTATGAAGCTGGCAAAGAATGTGATAATAATTACGAGAGAAAACTGTAGTATAAGATTGTCCATTTATGTGGCTCTTTTCTTTGTATATATATTCAATGTTATCACATTTGTTTGCATTTGTCAAGAAAAAAATAACCCGGAAGCAGTAGCCTCCGGGATTATTCGATATCAGGAATACATGGAATTTTTGCTCATATAGTCGTACAACAGCTTGCCGTGTGCCTGCTCCTGTTTCTGTATGGTGCCGAGTGCAGAACGGGCTTCTTCGGTACTGAACTCAAAAATGCAGGTGTCGTACAGATGCGATACGTGCTTTTCGGTGGCCAGCAGGTCGGAGCAAAGAAAGGCATCAGACTTTTTTTCTTCGGTTTCACCGGTACTGTAAACCGCTGTGAAGTTACCCGAGGGTGCAGGAACATTGCTTATTGTAGCCGGAACGGTACCAGTTTGTATTGAATTTATTGCCTTGAGATGTGAGCGCTCGACGTCAGCCAGCTGGCCAAACAGTTGACTGAGCTGAGGGTCGTGAGCAACTGCTGCGTGCTTGGTGTACTTGTCTATGCACAATTTTTCCTGTTCCTGAAGATCCTTGAGCAGACCGGATTCCTTTTGTGTGAGCTGCATATTTTTTCTCCTTAAAAAAAGATTACAGCTCTATTATGTCCGCTGCTGCGGCATTTTATTATATGTTATCTTACTTCAAAGGCAAATATATGTGCCTGGGCGCTACCGTACGTATTCCACAGCGAGTCGGAGAAGTAGGTCGCAAGCGGTATCAGACGGACGGCTGTGGTGTCCGCGTTGATATCGGCACGTATCATGCGCTGGTGATTTGAATCTGTTTCATAGGCGGTTTGCCAGTTGCCGTTGTCGTCAAGCACTTCAACCCTGAATGACTTAAGCATGCAACGCGGGAAGCCGAAGGTCGTGAAGTTATAGTCGCGACGGCGGTAGAGCACCGTGGAAATGTTAAGCACGTCGGGATTGCCGTCGACAAATTCACGGTCAAGGTCGCTGTCGACGATGAGCCTGAATGAATTTATGTGCGTTTTCTCAGGGAAGGTATAGGTAATGGCACGGTTGCACATACCGAAATATCCGTTGTCGTTGCCCCAGATCTTGCGCTCCATTCCGTTGAGCAGTGCCGAGGCGTCGCCCCAGTCGGCAGACAACTTGGCTTTGAGCGTAAGAGGTGATATGGCGCGACGGAATCCCGGAAGGAAGCAGTCGTCTTCCATAAGGCGTGCCTGAATGGCGTCTATACGTTGCTCGGCGGCCTGACGCGGCGTAAGTCCGTGCTGAACCGCATCTGCAGCCGTGGTACCGACCGCCTGTCCCATTACGCCGCAGGTTGCCATGACTCGCGTAGTGCTGAATGCTACATGACTTGCACTGATATTGCGCCCGGCAAACATAAGATTGTCAATGTTTTTTGAGTAAAGCGAGCGCAACGGTATGCCATACGGCTCAGTGAGACGTCGCTTTTGCAGATGGCCTTCACCGTGGCCGGTCATATAGAATCCGCCGGGAAGGTGGTTGTCTATCTGCCATCCGCCGTACGCGACAGTGTCGGGGAACTGTCGGCCGGACTCGACGTCCTGTTGCGTCAGTATGTAGTCGCCGACATAACGGCGGCTTTCCCGCTTGCCGGGCAGAAATCCGACCCAGTCAAGTTCCCAGTTGTCTGCGCCGTGGTCGCCCTGATTTTTGATGTGATCCCAAACTCCAAATGCGATTTTGAGCAGCTCATCCCTGATCTGTTCGGTGTCACGTATGGAGTCCTGCATACCGCCCAGCTCTATCCAATAGAAATTAGTATTTATCTTATCAAGACATTCATGCGGCTTGAAGTTCATTTCTTCGTCTGTGTGATATGTATATGCCCAGACCGGAGGGACGTATTCGCACTTGTGATCGGTTTCATGTGCTTGAATCATGAGGCTCATTCCCATGGTGTGGCGGTCGGCCACCTCAAGGCCGAATTCCTCTCCGAAGGTCGATTTTGCCTCACGACCGACCATATATTCGGCGTCAGTAAGTTCGGAAAGTATGCTGTCACCCGAGCAGTCGACAAAAATGTCGGCTTTTACGGTGTGCCAGGTATAGGTTGTGAGCTGAAAGCCTGTTACACTGTTGATATGTGTAGCGTCACTGTCAGCTTCACAGACAGAACAATTGAGCAGCAAAGTAATGTTTGGTTCGGCCATCACTTTTCCGTAAAGGAGGGCATCCCAAAGTGAGAAATTTCGTTCTTTGTTGCTATACATGTTGTCAAGGAGGATTTCCTCCATCAGTCCTGTTTCCTGAAGATTGCGTACGCGGCTTCCGGCGCCGGATACCCACATGCGTATTTCTGAAGAAGAGTTTCCGCCGAGAACGGGCCTATCCTGTATCAAAACCACTTTTGAGCCGCATCTTGCGGCTGAAATGGCGCAGAATACGCCGGCAAGACCGCCTCCGACCACGCATATGTCTGTTTTATAAGTCTTTTCGAACTTTTGTTTCATACAAATTTCTCCATAATTTTATTTTCTTTTTGTTTGCCTGTTGACAAATTGAAAAATCTGTGTATAATTATTATAAGGGTTCACGGTAAAACAAATCAACCTGAAATAAGACAAATTATTGTGGAAATGTGATGTGATTATGAAAAACTACGTTAAACAGCATACCGAGCAGGACATGTATGAGATCGGCGCTCCCGAGGCAGGGTACATCTATAACAATAAAAACGGTTGGAAGGATTTTGCGGTTCATGATAGCATGATATTCTCCCACCGTGATAATGACTATACGGCCGAAAATTTTTATGAAGGCTTCCACAGCCACGATTATTATGAGGTGGTCTTCTATATTTCAGGCAAGGTAGAGTATGTCTGCGAAAACGACGTGTTCAAGCCCGGTGCCGGCATGGTCGTTGCCAGTCTGCCTGACACAATGCACACAGCACGGTTGCTTGACGCCAGCCGTTATCAGCGTTTTGTGTTTTATTTCAAACGTGATTTCTTTACTTATTGCGGACAGGAGGTCCCGCTCCCGGCGTTTTTTGAAGCTCACGGCGGACACGGTGCCTTCCAGCCCGACGCTACGCTTTATGAAAAACTGCTCAGGCTGGCAGAGGAGGCAGAGTCGGCTGCACTTATGGCATCGGTGGAAGGCCGCGTGCTTGCTTACAGCTATATAATTCAGTTCTTCGCACTGCTGTGCGGAGTTGATTTTGCAGCGTCCGAAAACAATGATAAACTGCCTGAAAATGTTGCACGGATAAAGAAATATATAGATACGTATTATAGTTCTATTGAAGGAGTCAGCGAGATAGCTTCATATTTCTTCTATAGCCGTGAGCATGCGTCACGCTTGTTCCGACAATACTTCAATATTACTCTGTCAGAATACCTCATGCAGCGGCGTGTTGCGGAAAGTGCCAAGCTGTTGGCTGACGGCCAAAGCGTAACACAGGCTTGCTATGCGGTTGGCTTCCGTAGCGTTTCTTCATATATAAATGCCTTCCGGCGCATCATGGGGTGTTTGCCGTCTGAGTACAAAAAGAGAAAGTAATTCAGCAGTCTGAAATATTGTCTGCCAAAATATCAGCAAAAGCGTAGCCGACTGCTTGGTCGGTTACGCTTTTATTTTTAGAAAAGTATTAGCACTCTATTATAACGAGTGCTAATGTTTACAATTTGGACATAAAATGCTGTATATTTGTTAATAATCGCAGAGTAGAATATATATCGTCAGAAATGATAGAAAAGCAGAACAGGGAGGCAAAAATATGAACACACAAAAATTGACACAAAAAAGCATTGAGGCTGTCAACCGTGCACAGGCTATCGCGGCCGATAACGGAAATCGTCAGCTCGAACAGGCGCACTTCCTTTCGGCACTGATAGGTCAGGAGGGCGGCATCGCCCGTGAGTTGATAAAAAAATGCGGCGGCTCGCCGGACGACATGATTTCCAGGCTCGATGATATTATAAGCCGTTATCCCAAGGTCAGCGGTGACGGAGGTTTTTACATTTCTCAATCCGCCGACCGCGCGTTAAACGAGGCCGAAAAAATTGCCGCCCGTATGGGCGACGAGTATATCTCGGTTGAGCATATACTTATGGGTATTGTTGAATGTGCCGATCGTGATATAAAGCAGCTGTTGAGCGAGGTAAACATCAGCAAGGATCAACTACTGGCGGCTCTTAAGGAGTTCCGCGGCAATCGCCGTGTGACCGGCGACAACCCCGAGGACACATATAATGCTTTGGCAAAGTACGGCACTGACCTGGTAGAGCGCGCACGTGCACAAAAGCTCGATCCCGTAATAGGCCGTGATGAGGAAATACGAAACGTAATCCGTATTTTGTCGCGTAAGACCAAAAACAATCCTTGCCTTATAGGTGAACCCGGCGTTGGCAAAACCGCAATTGCCGAGGGGCTGGCACAGCGCATAGTTCGCGGAGATGTGCCGGACAATCTTAAGGACCGCACAGTATTTTCTCTTGATATGGGCGCACTTATTGCCGGCGCAAAATTCAGAGGTGAGTTTGAGGAGCGGCTCAAAGCCGTGCTTGAGGACATACGCAAGAGTGATGGCCGTATAATACTGTTTATAGATGAGCTTCACACTATTGTCGGAGCAGGCAAAACCGAAGGATCTATGGACGCTGGCAACCTGCTAAAGCCTATGCTGGCGCGTGGCGAGCTACACTGTATCGGTGCTACAACGCTCAACGAATACCGTTTGTATATTGAAAAGGATGCCGCGCTGGAGCGCCGTTTCCAGCCTGTGATGGTGGATGAGCCGAGTGTAGAGGATACTATTTCAATACTGCGTGGTCTTAAGGAGCGGTATGAGGTGTACCACGGAGTAAAAATTCACGATAACGCGCTTATCGCGGCAGCCACGCTTTCATCGCGCTACATTGCAGACAGATTTTTGCCCGACAAGGCAATCGACCTGGTCGACGAGGCTTGTGCGCTTATCAAAACCGAGATGAATTCAATGCCTGCCGAAATGGACGAGCTGCAAAGACGTATTATGCAGCTTGAAATTGAGGAGGCGGCTCTTAAAAAGGAAACCGACAAGCTGTCGGTTGAACATCTGTCCGAAATTCAAAAGGAGCTGTCCGAAAAACGTGAAAGCTTCAATGAAATGAAGGCAAAATGGGACAATGAAAAAAGCTCTATCGACAAGGTCAGCGAGCTGCGCCGTAAGATCGAGCAAACTAACGCCGACATTGAAAAAGCGCAGAACGAGTATGATCTCAGCCGTGCGGCAGAACTTAAATACGGAGTCCTTCCGGGCCTGACAAGCGAGCTTGAAGCAGAGGAGGCAAAGAGTGGCAAGGAAACCAAGCTGCTCCGAAACAGCGTAACGGAGGAAGAAATAGCTAAGATCGTAGCGCGCTGGACGGGAATACCGGTGGCAAAATTGCTTGAAAGTGAGCGTAAAAAGCTGTTGTCAATGCCGGAGATACTGCACCGCCGTGTTGTCGGGCAGGACGAGGCAGTTCAGATCGTTAGCAATGCAATACTGCGTTCACGTGCCGGCATACAGGACCCCAACCGCCCGATAGGCTCGTTTATGTTCCTTGGACCTACCGGTGTCGGTAAAACAGAGCTGGCAAAGGCACTGGCTGAGGCCCTGTTTGATGACGAAAAGAACATTATTCGTATCGACATGAGCGAATACATGGAAAAGTTCTCAGTGTCGAGACTTATAGGTGCACCTCCAGGATATGTAGGTTACGATGAGGGTGGTCAGCTGACCGAAGCGGTTCGCCGGCGTCCGTATGCCGTAGTGCTTTTCGATGAAATTGAGAAAGCACACCCCGACGTGTTCAATCTGCTGCTGCAGGTGCTGGACGACGGCCGTATTACCGACAGTCAGGGTAGAACGGTGGATTTCAAGAACACAATTATCATCATGACATCTAACCTCGGATCGGATATCATACTTGATGGCATAACACCCGAAGGCACTATCGGCGAACATGCTAAGGCAGGAGTCACTGAGCTGCTTCGCCGCAGCTTCCGCCCTGAATTTCTCAACCGGATCGACGAGGTCGTATTCTACAAGCCCTTGACCCGTGATGACATTTACGCTATTGCAGACCTTATGTTTGACAGCCTACGCCGCCGCCTTGCGGATATGAGGCTTAGGCTGGAGGTCACTGATGCAGCCAAGAATTATATCATTGATTCGGGCTACGATCCGATATACGGTGCACGTCCGCTAAAGAGGTTTATTCAGTCCAAGGCCGAAACAGTGGTGGCTCAGTATATTGTCGCCTCTGACCCTGCGCCGGATTCCACACTGACGTTGGATTTCAACGGAACAGATCTGCTTGTAAGATAAACAGTCACAAACATAAAACGCCCGGGAGTATTCCCGGGCGTTTTATGTTTAAGTGTCCTGTCAATCAAACGATTTGTTGAGGTTAATTACCATACGATTGAGCATCTTTGTCTGAGTCTGTGCCTGACTTGCCCAACCATCTCCGCTGATGCACGCCTTTGACCACAACTCACTCATGGTATTGAGCCTTGCACCGAATATGCGGCCGAGGTCAAACACTATATTGCTTCTGATAATGTCAAAGCACTGTGCCGTTTTGTCAACCGAGGAATATTTGTACTTCATATTGACTTCAAATATTGCGGGCGTAGTGAGTTGATATCCGTAATAGCCGAGACACTCAAGTACGGCTGTGGCCATGGACTGGTTTTCGCTGCCCTTCATTACTTCGTACAGCGTAAAGGGGTTGCCGACGGTCGTATAATACGATACCTGGTTCTCATCGTATTTGGGAACCGGAACGACGCCATATTTAAATGAAGCGCCGTTGAGTCCGCATGTATGATGATTGTCGGCGATATAAATGCGGTTCTGGGTGAACAGACTGTGCCCATCTGCAAAGGTTTTGTTTACATTGCCGTTATTGTTTTCGGTATAGCAATTTCCGGTTGCAAACCATTCTGTAATTTTTTGCGCTAAATTGATCGATTTCTCTGAGGCGTAGTCGTCCGAAACCTTCATGTAACCGTCGGCGTCTTTATCTATCCACTTCATTCCGGCGGCGCTGTAAAATGAGTCGGCGTGAAAGAACAGCGTACTCAGACCGAAAAAGTCACCGTAGTCAACTATTGAGTTGGAGTTGAGATCCTGATAAGTATCAGCTGTCATGGCTATCATTTTATCAATGGTCCATGTGCCGTTCAGCGCGAGGTCGGTGGGATCTTCAAGTCCGCGGTCCTCTATCATGTCCATGTTGTAATACACACCGTACATGAAATGCAATGTATTTGTCGAGATATCACCCGATATGAAATACATTCCTTTTCCTATGGTTGAGGTTTCCACCATTGTAGACGGCCACCAGGGCTTGCTCATGTCAAGATAACTGTCATCGATATCGAGCAGGTTCTCGGACATGCCACCTGCGGCCACGACGGCACCTGTACGGCTGTGTGAGGCCAGTATGTTGTAGATCTTTTCGCCGGCGTTATAGCTGTTCTGAACCTTTTTCAAATAATCGGTACTGTTTGAAACATTTCCAGCGGTTCCTATGTAATTCAGCTTGACAGAGAGCTGATCTTCGACTGCAAGATTGCGGGCATGTATGGCGTCATTGACATTGTCTCCGGTGATGCTGTCGGAAAAAAACTCTGCGCGTTCAACATCCTCCCAGTACAATGTAGTCACCTGTGCGTCTTTGAAATCCAGCTTGGGTAAAGAAAGTTGGACTTCGGGGTTGGATGTGTCAATGAAAGTGCTTTCTGCGGGAGTCGTCTGATCGTCAATATCATTGGAGGATGCGGTTGTGTGCTGTTCGTTCGGATTGTCGGTCCGGTTGTTTGCACACGCGATTGCTCCTATACACATGACAAAACAAAGCAGTAAAGAGGCGATACGTAGAGCCGATTTCATAAAAAGATACTCCTCCTGAATTATTATTAAGATCCGCCATGGATATCCTGACAATCATGGCAAATTTATTTAATTTTATTATAGCATGCCTGCACATCAAAGTCAATACAGTTTTAATTCGTATATAAATGTAAAATGTTGTAATATGTTCGTTATAGCACTTGATAAAATATGAAAAGAAGTGTATAATATCATTAATATGAAAAAAGAGCCTTACCGGGCTCAAATCAACATTTTCATACGCCGCGGTAACGCGGTACGGAGGAAACACAGTGAAAAGGACAAACGAGAGATTCAGCCGTGTGAAATATGAACTGGTGGTTGTCGGTGGCGGAATGTCCGGAATATGTGCTGCAATGGCGGCTGCCAGACATGGGGTCAAGGTTGCGCTGGTTCACGCAAGACCGGTGCTCGGTGGAAATGCTTCGAGTGAAATCCGCATACATATATCCGGGGCGGATCAGAGTCTGCGTCAGCCCGAGTACGCCGAGACCGGACTGGTGTATGAGCTGATGCTTGAAAACAAGGCGCGCAACGATTACTTCAACTATTCGATCTGGGATTCGGTACTGCTGGAGAAGGTGAAGGATGAGAAAAATCTTGATCTTTATCTCAACACGGTAATGTATGATTGCGAAACCGATGGAGACCGGATAACATCGATCAGCTGTGTCCAGGAAACTACCGAAATGCGGTATTGCTTTGAGGCTCCGCTGTTTGTTGATGCAACCGGTAACGGTACGCTTGGCTATTATGCAGGTGCCGAATACCGGCAGGGAAGTGAGTCCCGCGCTCAGACAGGCGAGCCGCACGCCCCCGAGAAGCCCAACAATGATCGTATGGGCAATACCGTGCTGATGAAAGCGGTCGATATGGGGCATCCGGTCAAGTTCACTCCTCCGGCATTCGCTAAAAAGCTGACAGAGGAACAGCTGAGATATCGTATGCACTGTGCAAAGCATAAAATAGATTCCAGCATGGCACCCGATCCCGAGGAGTGGCTGCGTCTGTCCGGCACGAGCTGCCGCGGAGTTGACTACGGATATTGGTGGCTGGAGCTTATGGGTGACAAGGACGATATTATTCCGGATTTTGAAAATATTCGTGATGATCTTATAGCTTATGCCTACGGCTTGTGGGATCACATCAAAAATGGCGGAGACCATGGTGCGGAAAACTATGCCCTTGAATGGGTGGGTGCGCTTCCCGGCATGCGCGAGAGCCGCAGGCTTATGGGCGACTATGTGCTGTCCGAAACTGATATACTTGAGCATCGCCAATTTGAAGACGCAGTGGCATATGGCGGCTGG
>URHI01000012.1 GCA_900547565.1 uncultured Eubacteriales bacterium
GATATTTACGCCTATGATCCGTCGGCCGTTCCGGCCGGTCACACTGCCATACGTCCGTATGATCTCAGCCTGCGCACCTACGGGGACAGCTTTATATACAACACAACCTCCTATTCGCCCAACACAGAGGCATTGCTTAAACTGAATACGCTGCCGCAGCTGTCGCCTGAAGAGCTGTCTGGTGCCCCGGTCGTGCTTATTATACATACCCACGGCACCGAGGCTTACAGCCCACAGGGCAGCATTTCCTATGACGGGGTGAGCACGCTGGCCCGCTCTGAGGATATCACGCGCAATGTCGTGGCGGTCGGGCAGGCTATGGCCGACGTGCTGAACGGACGCGGCATCAGCACGCTGCACTGCGAAATAATGCATGACGTGCAGTCATACCGCGACTCTTATTCCCGCTCTGCGGCTACAATCAAAGAGTATATTGATAAATATCCTTCCATTAAATATGTTATAGACGTTCACCGGGATTCCGTAAGCGATTCCTCAGGCGCACTGCTACGTCCGGTGACACTGGTAAACGGAAATGTGGCGGCGGCGCAGGTTATGTGCGTGGTCGGCAGTGATGCCGGCGGAACAGCCTGCCCGCGCTGGCAGGAGAACCTGTCCTTTGCACTGCGACTGCGTTCGGCACTCAACTCTTCATACGGAAATATCTGCCGCCCGGTTTGCCTGCGCGGCTCGGCGTATAATCAGCAGTATGCCCCGGTGTCTCTGCTGCTTGAGATCGGTGCAAGCGGCAATTATCTTGACGAGGCGCTGGAGGCCGGACGCCTGTGTGCCGACGCACTGGCGGATCTGATCATAGGATAGCATGCTTTCCGGCAGAATTGTGTCCGATGGCGGCAAAATAATATTTCTGCATAGCTTGAGAGGGAACCTTTTTGAAAAAGATTCCCTCTCAAGCTGGTCTTGTCATTGGTCTTAAGGTGCCTCTTGAAGAAAGGACCTTCACTCATGCCTTTCTGTTTTCCAGCCGGTATTGCCTCGGCGTGACTCCCTTGAGCCTCACAAATGTGTTATAGAACTGCGGCTTGCTTTTATATCCCACCGTGTCTGAGATCTGCTCAGCCGACATATCCGTGGTGCTGAGCAATTCTGCCGCGAGCTCGATGCGCTTGCCGGTGATGTAATCGGACAAATTCATGCCCTTGTGTTTTTTGAACATGCGTGAGAAGTAGGCTGAATTATAACGGAAGCGGTCTGCCAGCTCCTCCTGCGATATGCTTTCGGTAAAATGCTTGTCGACGTATTCCAGTGTCACCGAAATAATATACGCGGGGTCGCGGTTGGCAAGCTCGCTGCGTGCACGCTCCATGGCGCGGGAAATATACTGCGTCATCAGCTTTATCCATTGGCGGTTGACCGCTCGGAAATCGCCGGTCTTTTTTTCATTTTCGCGGGTAAGCGTGCGCAGTATGAAGTCAAGCACCTCCTGCTCGGCTGCGTTGAGTGACAGCTCAGGCTGGTACTCGGTATCGGTATAGAAAATGCGGCGCAGCTCTTCTCCGTCGGCAGGAGTCTCGAAAAAATCGGGTGCTATCAGTAATTCGCGGTACTGAAGCTCCGTGGCCGGACGCAGGGAATGGGGAATGGAGCGATCGATAAAATACAGCGCCCCCTGCTTGAATTCGTAGCTTTTTCCGTCGATCAGCTGATTGCCGTCGCCGCTGATTGGCAGTATTACGTCAAAAAACGCATGAGTGTGTTGCTCCTCCGCGGTGTCGCAGTTGCGGCGAAGAACGCCTACGCTGTCACCCTGGGCGAGAAATTCGGTAATGTAATAATTTATCATAGCTTGCCTTTCTGCTTGGGACTATATGTTGTATTATGTCACAAAAGCTGCAAATTGTCAAGGTGCTCGGGTACTGTTTTTTGACATTTTGAGTTTTTTCTCGTCGGGGAATGTCGGCGGTTGACAAGGCAGGGGGATAGTGATATAATAAAAAACAAAATATGGGTATTGTCACAGAACAGGCCCGCAGTTATATTATGATATCAGGAGCATAAGCAAATGACCTATCGCTTTTCGGATAAGATAGCCGGCCTCAAGCCAAGCGCTATACGTGAAATGTTCAAAAACGTCACTGATCCCAATATAATTTCATTTGCCGCCGGCAATCCGTCTCCGGAGTCATTTCCGGTTGACGAGCTGGCACGGCTGTCTGCAGACATATTTTCAACGGCCTCAACCGCCGCACTGCAATACAGCGTTACCGACGGCTATGCCCCGTTGCGCAGAGCGGTTGCCGAACGTGTAAAGAAAAAATTCGGTATTGGTTGCTCGGTTGCCGCCGGGGATACCTATGACGACACGACCATAATAGTGTCGGGCGGTCAGCAGGGAATAGAGCTGGCCTGCAAGGTGCTGTGCAACGAGGGAGATGCCGTCATATGCGAAAATCCGACGTTTGTAGGAGGCTTGAACGCTTTCCGTTCGTGTGGCGCGAGGACCGTCGGTGTGCCGTTGTGCGAGGACGGCATTGATACAGATGCGCTTGAGGCCGCCGTTATTGCGACGCCTAATGTACGCATGATGTATCTCATTCCGACCTTCCAAAATCCGGCCGGCACAACAACTTCGCTTGAAAAACGTATAAAAATATACGAAATTGCAAAAAAATACGGTATAATCATTTTTGAGGACAACCCGTACGGCGAGCTGCGCTTTGCAGGAAATGAGATACCGACTTTAAAGTCGATGGATACCGAGGGGCTGGTGATCTACTGTTCATCCTTCTCCAAAATTCTTTCGGCCGGTATGCGCGTCGGCTACGTCACGGCACCCGATGCCATTGCACAGAAGATGGTCGTGGCCAAGCAGTCCGAGGACGTGCACACCAACATCTTTTTTCAGATGCTGTGCTATCGCTATATGACCGAGTGCGATCTTGATGCACATATCGACAGCATACGCGCAATTAATCGCCGCAAGTGCAATCTTATGCTCGATGCGCTTGACAGCGCACTGCCGCGGTCGTGGCATTTCACGCGTCCCGAGGGAGGCCTGTTTATATGGTGCACTCTGCCGGAAGGTATCGCTATGGAGGATGTTGTGCGATGTGCGCTTGAAAAGCAGGTCGCCGTCGTTCCCGGTACAACGTTCAACTGCGATCCGGATGCGCCGTCCGCTTGTTTCCGCCTTAACTATTCTACTCCCACAGATGAGCAGATAATAGAGGGGTGCCGCCGCCTGGGTGAGACGGCAAAGGAATTCTGCGTCTGAGTGGGAATCCGAAAGGAGTCCCTGCAATGGCCAAAAAGCACATCCCCGACAAACTGAAAAACGCAATTCTGTTGACTGCCGGCAGTTTGATTTACGCACTGTCGCTGTCCTGCTTTCTTGATCCTAACCGACTGGCGCCCGGCGGCGTGTCCGGTATAGCCGTCATTGTCAACCACACCGTGGGCTGGATAGGCACGGGTACCGTTATAATTATTCTGAATATTCCGCTGCTTATTGCCGGAATGGTGAAATTCGGACGGCGGTTCATGATCTCGACGGTTTATGCCACTGTGCTTTCATCGGTGCTGGTTGAGCTGTTCAACCTCTTCGGCACCGGGGTGCTTCCGCTGACAGATGATCTGTTTCTGGCAGCTCTTGCGGGCGGTGCGCTTATGGCGCTGGGAATAGGTCTTGTGTTCCGCGGAGGCGGCACAACAGGCGGGTCGGATATTGTCACCAAGTTTCTGAGGCTTAAATATAAGCATGTCAAGACAGGCAGTGTTTTTCTGGCAGTGGACTCGGTGGTGGTCGTGCTTTCGGCGATAATTTTTCACGACATTGAGGTAGCGCTTTATGCCGCGCTGTCGCTGGTCGTCAGCGCAACCGTGCTTGACCGGGTGCTGTACGGCACAGACGAGGCTAAGCTGGTGTATATCATAAGCGACAAGGGTGACGAGATAGCCGACGTGCTGATGAGTCGGCTTGACGTTGGCGTGACTTACCTTGAGGGGCAGGGAGCCTACACGGGCAATGACAAAAAAGTGCTCATGTGCGCCGCGCACAAGCGTGCATTTCCGCGCATACGCGAGGTGGTCACGGATGTAGACGACATGGCCTTCATGATAGTCAGTTCGGCTCAGGAAATTTTCGGAGAGGGCTTCAAAAACCATCGCTCCGGTGACTTATAACTTATTCAATTGAAAGGAATTACAAATCATGCTTAACGACAGACAGGTGTCATTTTCCGGGGTTCAGCCCAGCGGAAACCTGACAATAGGAAACTATCTGGGGGCTATCAAGAATTTCCCCTATTTTTCGGATAAATACAAATGCTTCTACTGCGTGGTGGACATGCATGCCATCACTGTCCGCCAGGTCCCGGCCGAGCTGCGCCGCCGGACATACGAAACGTTGGCACTTTATATTGCCTGCGGACTTGATCCGGACAAGAATACACTTTATGTTCAGTCTCACGTCCCCGCGCACGCAGAGCTGGCATGGATACTCAATTGCTTTACCATGTTCGGCGAGCTGTCGCGCATGACGCAGTTCAAGGACAAGAGTGCAAAGCATGCAGATAACATAAACGCCGGGCTGTTTACATATCCCAGCCTTATGGCGGCGGATATACTGCTTTATCAGACAGATGTTGTTCCGATCGGTGCCGACCAGAAGCAGCATGTAGAGCTTACGCGCAACATTGCCGAACGTATCAACCAGATTTATCCCGGGCTGTTCACCGTGCCAGAACCTATAATCCCCAACAGCGGTGCCAAGATCATGTCGCTTGCCGATCCGACAAAGAAAATGAGCAAGTCGGACGAAAATGAAAATGCAGTCGTGCGGATACTCGATGACCGCGACACAATACTGCGCAAATTCCGCCGCGCTGTGACCGATTCCGACACTGTCGTGCGCTTTGCCGAGGGCAAGGACGGAATAAATAATCTCATGACTATTTATTCCTGCCTTACCGGCAAGAGCATGGAGGACATTGAGCGGGAATTTGACGGTCATGGCTACGGAGATTTCAAGAGCGCGGTCGGTGAGGTATGTGCCGATGCTCTGGCTCCTGTTCAGAATGAATTCCGTCGGTTGTGCGACGACAGGGCTTATCTCGAGGCTCAGATGAAAAAGGGCGCGGATGAGGCTGCTTACTTTGCGAGAAAAACGCTGTCAAAGGTCAAGAAAAAGCTGGGCTTTATCGTCTGAGTGACGGCGCAGAGCGTCCTTTTATTGAAACATCACAAATTATGCGCCTAAAAAACGGCAAATTCTCCTTACCTGCGATTGACACGGATAATGTGACGTGTTATAATAATTTATTATTATAACATTTTTCCGGCGCAATCTGCCGGGGTCGTGAGGTTGTTATGTCAAGGCTTGAAATACCGTTAAACTATAAACCGCAGCTGTCACTGCGTCAGACCGAAGTGGCTATTAAAAAAGTCAAGGACTTTTTTGAACGTGATCTGGCGATTCAGCTCAATCTGACCCGCGTGTCGGCACCCTTGTTCGTAGATGCGACAAGCGGTCTTAACGACAACCTCAACGGTGTTGAGCGTCCGGTCGATTTTTCACTTTACTCTGGCGAGCATTTTGAAATTGTCCATTCATTGGCTAAGTGGAAGCGCATGGCGCTCAAAAGCTACGGCTTTGAGCCGGGCGAAGGGCTGTACACCGATATGAATGCTATCCGCCGCGATGAGGATACCGACAATATTCATTCTATCTTTGTCGATCAGTGGGACTGGGAAAAGGTGATACGCCGGGAGGAGCGCACGCAAGACACGTTCCGTCATGCGGTCAAGCTGATTTACGCGTCGTTGAGACATACCGAAATATTCATTGCAGATGATTACAATTTTATAAACCGACTGCTGCCGGAGCGCATTGAGTTTGTTACATCGCAACAGCTGGAGGACAGATATCCCGATAAAACGCCCAAGCAGCGCGAGTATCTTGCCGCACGGGAGTACGGCGCGGTGTGCATCATGCAGATCGGCGGTAAAATGAAGTCGGGACAGATTCACGACGGCAGAGCGCCCGACTATGATGACTGGACACTGAACGGAGATATCATCGTTTATTATCCCGTGCTTGATATTGCGTTTGAGCTGTCGTCTATGGGTGTGCGCGTCGACGAGGATGCGCTGGTGCGTCAGCTGGCCGAGGCGGGGTGTCCCGAACGGGCAAAGCTGCCTTTCCACCGTGCACTGCTGAACGGTGAGCTGCCGTATACCATCGGCGGCGGCATAGGACAGTCGAGAATGTGCATGTTCTTTTTGCGCAAGGCGCACATAGGAGAGGTACAGTCTTCCTTCTGGGATGCCGAGACTCATCGGCTGTGTGCGGAAAATAAGATCTATTTGCTGTAATCAGCAGGACAGTCCGATCTGCTGAAAAAACACGCAAGTGATGCGAGGGTGCAGATAATACAAACAAAAATCACTTTACCGACAAATGCAGTAAAGTGATTTTTGTTTTGAGTAATATATTTTCTTCGTCGTTCCTGAGACGAAATTATTTTCCGACTCCGAACATGTTCTGAATATACTTAACTTTTGACAGCGGAATCATCACCAGTGATGCCAGTATAACGCCTGAGCCTGCCTGGATAAGATTGGGGACCACACCGGATAACGCTCCGGCAAAGCCGTACAAAGCTATCTCATATACGAAATAGCCTGCCACCATGATGACCTCACCGGCAATGCCGGCTACAGCGTAAAACGGCAGCTTGTGATTCCGTCCGCGGCTCAAGAGGCGGAACAGCACCGATGCCAGCGCAGCTACACCCCATTTGATGAGGAAAGTTGCGGGAACGTACTGTGCCGCACCGAGTATCAGATCGGTAAGTCCCGAACCGATGGCGGCGGCAAGTCCACCCCACAGCGGCCCGAGCAAAAAGCCGGATAACAGCACAAAGCAGTCACCGAGGTGGATATAGCCTCCGGCAGGTGAATATGTCAATACTATCATGGTCGAAAGGCAGGTCAGCGCTGCCATGAGCGCTGATGCGACAATTTTGTGAATGTGATTTGTTTTCATAGTCTTTATCTCATTCTATTTCATTGATATTGTAGGGGGTTGTCTGGTAAACGAAATAGTTCAGCCAGTTGGAATAAAGCAGATTGGCACAGCTTCGCCATCGTACAAGCGGAGGACGTGACGGATCGTCTTGAGGGTAGTAGTTGGCAGGGACTGCGGTTGCCAATCCCGCTTCTTTGTCCCGCAGGTATTCGCGCTCCAGCGTGTCGGCGTCGTACTCTGAGTGGCCGGTGACAAACACCTGCTTGCCGCGGTCGGTCATACATATAAATACTCCCGCTTCGGGCGATGAGGCAATGATCTTCAGCTCGGGGTGCTTTTCTATATCATCACGGCGGACCGTTGTATATCTTGAATGAGGCACCCAGAATTCGTCATCAAAGCCGCGCATCAGCATTGAGTGCCGATGGTCGGTATGATGCCGGAACACACCGAAAAGCTTGTGCTCAAGCGGATATTTAGGTATTCCGAAATGATAGTAAAGTCCGGCCTGTGCACCCCAACAGATGTGAAACGTGCTTGTGACATGTGTTTTGCTCCACTCCATGATATCACACAGCTCTTTCCAGTATTCGACCTGCTCAAACTCCATCTGCTCCACCGGTGCACCGGTGATTATCATGCCGTCATATTTGCGGTCGCGCACCTCGTCGAATGTGTGGTAAAACGCCAGCATGTGTTCGGCCGATGTGTGCCGGGCCTTGTGCGTGGCGGTCTGAAGCAGTTCAAGCTCGACTTGGAGCGGCGTATTTCCTATCAGACGCGCGATCTGCGTCTCGGTGACGACCTTTGTAGGCATAAGATTGAGCATTAGTATGTGAAGCGGCCGGATGTCCTGTGTGATGGCCCGCGTTTCGGTCATCACAAATATGTTTTCCTTCAGCAGTGTGTCGGTGGCTGGCAACAGATTAGGTATTTTGATTGGCATGGCGCCACCTCCTTGGTTTTATTTTCCGAGTGCCTGATCAAGGTCGGCAATGATATCGTCAACATTCTCAATTCCGACACTCAGCCGTACAAGGTCGGGGGTAATACCGCAGTCGGCCAGCTGCTCATCGGTAAGCTGACGGTGGGTTGTGCTGGCGGGGTGCAGTACGCTTGTCCGTGCGTCAGCCACGTGAACAACTATTGCGGCCAGCTTGAGTGAGTCCATAAAACGCATCGCTGCCTCGCGTCCGCCGCGTACGCCGAAGGAGATCACGCCGCTTGCACCGTTGGGTACGTATTTGCGTGCCAGCGTGTACTGACTGTCCGATTCAAGCAGGGGATAATTGACCCAGCTGATGTGGGGGTTGCTTTGCAGCCAATGCGCTACCCCGAGTGCGTTTTCGCAGTGCCTTGCAACACGCAGGTGAAGCGTTTCAAGCCCCAGGTTGAGCAAAAATGCCGTCGTAGCGGTCATCGGATTGCCTATGTCGCGCACGAGCTGAACGCGCAATTTGGTGAAATATGCTTTGTCAACACCGAAATTTGCGGTGTAAACCACTCCGTGGTATGAATCGTCCGGTTCGGTCATCTCCGGGAATTTGCCGCATGTCCAGTCGAAGCGACCTCCGTCAACAACGCAGCCTCCTACAACAGTGGCGTGACCGTCCATATATTTTGTGGTTGAGTGCGTGACTATGTCTGCACCGAACTCAAACGGACGGCACAGCACCGGAGTAGCGAATGTGTTGTCCACCACCAGCGGTATGCTGTGACGGTGAGCAATGGCGGCGTAACGTTCGATATCCAGCACATGCATGGACGGATTTGAAATTGTTTCGCCGAAAATCAGCCGGGTATTGTCGTCGATCGCAGCTTCGACCTCTTCATCGCTCATATCGGGAGTGACAAAGCGGGTTTCTATTCCAAGCCGGCGCAGCGTGACGGCCAGCAGATTGAAGGTGCCGCCGTAGATCGAGGTCAGTGCCACAATATTCTGCCCGGCCGACGTGATGTTGAGCACAGCCAGCATGTTGGCACTCTGCCCTGATGACAGCAGTACCGCGCCCGAGCCGCCCTCAAGGTCGGCGATCTTTTCCTCAACACAGGCAACGGTCGGATTTGAGATACGCGAGTACATGTGCCCGTCCTCTTCAAGGTCGAACAGCTTACCGAGGTGGTCTGAACTATCATACTTGTATGTTGTGCTTTGGAATATGGGGAGTACGCGTGGTTCGCCGTTGCCCGGCGTGTAGCCCGACTGTATACATTTGGTTTCGACTTTATAATCCGACATGTCATTACTCCTTATGGTAAGGATTTTTGATTATCTTAAATTATACCATATTATTTTGTGCTTTACAATGTTCCATATGCCGAAAGTCGGTCGCAACAGCTCTTGCACGAATGTATAAAATGCTGTATAATGTAATTGACCGCGCCCGGAATCATTATCCGGGCGCGGCTGGAATGTTTATTTTTTGTTTTTTGAGTTATGGCATCCGCTGTGGCAATTGAAGCAATCGCCGCAGCACCCGCCGCCGCGTCGCCGCCGCCGGATGCTGAAAAAAACGGCAGCAAACAGTCCTATGGCAACGGCAATGAGTATTATATAATCGGCAGTGCCCATATCAATACCTCCCAAACCGGAAAAATCACGTTCATACGATCAGAGTCCCGACCGAATATACAATGAAGGCGCACAGCCATGCCACAACGCACTGAAAAACAACTACTCCGACGGTTTTAGGCGTTGAATTCAGCTCACGGCGTATAGTTGCAACAGCCGCTACACAGGGTGTATACAACAGCGTGAATACCAGAAAGCTGAGGGCCGAGAGTGGTGTGAGCAGTGCGGACAGTGTCTCGCCAAGCCCCGCCGTTCCGGTTCCGAGCAGGACGCCCAGCGTGCTGACGACCGATTCCTTAGCGGTAAAGCCGGCGATAAGTGCGGTTGATACGCGCCAGTCGCCAAATCCGAGCGGCGCAAACACAGGAGAGATCAGACGGCCAATGGCGGCCAGCAGACTGTTGCTGCTGTCGCTAACATAGTTCAGGCGTGAGTCAAATGCCCCGAGAAACCATATGACCACTGTTGCCGCAAATATTACGGTAAATGCTTTTTGCAGAAAGTCCTTTGCTTTGTCCCACATGAGCAGCAGCACACTGCGCGGGGACGGAAAGCGGTAGTTGGGCAGCTCCATGACGAACGGCACCGGTTTGCCGCGGTATACCGTTTTATTGAGTATCAGCGCCACGACAATTCCGATCAGCATACCTACGATGTACAGCACGCACATCATAAGTGCAGAGTAGTTGGGGAAAAACGCGGCGCAGAACACCGAGTAAATTGCGATTTTGGCAGAGCAACTCATAAACGGTGTCAGCAGTATTGTCATGCGGCGGTCACGCTCGCCGGGCAGTGTCCGAGTTGCCATGACAGCGGGAACGGTACAGCCGAAGCCAATTATCATGGGCACAAAGCTGCGTCCGGACAATCCGATCTTGCGCAGCAACTTATCCATGACAAAAGCCACACGTGCCATATATCCCGTGTCCTCAAGCACTGACAGGAAAAAGAACAGCACAACAATTATCGGCAAAAACGACAGCACACTGCCGACGCCTGCGAATATGCCGTCAATTACAAGGCTTTGAACCGCCGGGTTGATGCCGTACGCGGTCAGCGCACGGTCGACGATGCCGGTCAGCGCATCTATGCCGAGTGCGAGAAGGTCAGACAGCCCTTTGCCGATAACGCCGAATGTCAGCCAGAATATAAGTGCCATTATTCCGAGAAAAATCGGTATGGCGGCGTATTTGTTAGTGACGATGTTGTCGATCTTCAGGCTGCGCAAGTGTTCCTTTGATTCTCGGCATTTTACAACGGTTCCGGCGCATGCCGACTCAATGAAGGAATAACGCATGTCGGCAAGCGCGGCATTGCGGTCAAGCCCGCGTTCGGTCTCCATTTCGGATACGGTATGCTCCAGTGTCTCCACCTCATTTTTGCTGAGATCGAGGCGGGTGGGGAAGTCCTTGTCGTCCCCTTCAATAAGACGGACTGCGGCAAAACGCGGAGAAATTCCGGCGCGCTGTGCATGGTCCTCTATCATGTGGCAGACGGCGTGTATACAGCGATGCACAGGGCCGGGTGAGCAAAAATCAAGCACCTTAGGATAGATCTTGTTTTTGGCCGTTTCGACCGCAAGTCGGACCAGTTCGTCTATGCCTTCGCCCTTGGCAGCCGAGATGGGAACGACAGCAACGCCCAGCCGCTCGGACAGGCAGGTTATATCTACCGTGCCGCCGTTTCCGCGTACCTCGTCCATCATATTGAGTGCGATTACGGTGGGTATGCGCAGCTCGAGCAGTTGCAGTGTAAGATAAAGATTGCGCTCAATGTTGGTGGCATCCACTATGTTTATGATGCCGTCCGGCTTTTGATTGATAATGAAATCCCGTGTCACTATCTCTTCGGGAGAATAGGGGCGTATGGAATATATTCCGGGCAGGTCGACCACTGAATTACCGCGTGACAGCAGCATTTCGCCCATTTTCTGATCGACGGTTACTCCCGGGAAGTTGCCAACGTGCTGGTTTGACCCTGTCAGCGCGTTGAACAGTGTGGTCTTTCCGCAGTTCTGGTTACCGGCCAAAGCAAAAATCATTTTTGCTCACCTCCGTCGACCAGCGCGATATATGCGGCGTCCTCAAGCCGCAGTGTCAGCTCGTAGCCGCGTATATGTATTTCCATCGGGTCGCCGAGCGGAGCGATTTTGCGTACTGTTACGGCGGTTCCCGGGATAAGTCCCATGTCAAGCAACCGCAGGCGAAGTGCCCCTGTTCCGCCGACCTCCGATATCACGCCGCCCTGCCCCGGCAGCAGCTTATCAAGAGTCATATAATATTCCTTTCGTTTTCATCGGTTGAATTACAGACAATATGTTAGCACAGACTAACAAGTTTGTCAAGGCGATTTTTAACAAAATCACACAATGCAGAAAAATATGAAGGAGGCTCAAAATGCCAGGCAGAATTATACTTGACGGCGCGGTTTTTACGGGTGAGCTTCGCGGAGATATGCCGTGCGGCCGTGGAACTATGCGCTTTGATGACGGCACGACGTTCTCAGGCGTTGTGGACTACGCCTCTCAGCGCGGCAGCGGAGTCTGGCGCTATGCTGACGGTTCTGAATTGCGTGGGGGCTTTACGGTATGTCCGGACGCACCTGCGTGGTGCTTCACGGCCGCTGACGGTACGGTCACAAGGGGGATCGTGTGCTATTTTGTGGCCGAAACGGAAATGTCCGTTGATGCTGCGGACACAGCATCACGCACGCCGGATTCTGACGAGCTGACTCAACGGATATGTGCAGAGCTTGTCAGCGAGCTTGGTAGAAACGGTATCGGCATCGAATACAATGCCAGGACAATTCTGGTCGATTTTCTTCGCCGGAGCGGGGTGCCGGCGGATGATGCGGTTCGCGGGCTTAATGCCGGACCGCTTATCCGCGTGCCGCAGGTGATGAGCTATCTGAACTGCGCCGAAAACAGCGGCTGAATTTGAGATTTTTGGATTGACAGACGAACGGCGATGTGGTATAATTTTCCCATAACAAATTGAAACTTGCGGTCATACGACCTGCTGATGAAAGGACTTCCGATATGAAGTACAATGCTTATGAAACGGTTTTTGCTCCCGACGGCCGCCTTTGCGGCAGTGCCGACTGCCTTCCGCTTGAAGACGGTGCACTGCTTGTAGTCTGGGAAAAGGAAAGGGGCACATCGTGGACCATTCTGGGCGCCGTGCGAGATGCCAAGGGACGGTGGAGCGAGGCGTGTCCCGTTGTCCCCGCTGACAGAATACTGCGCCGCTATCCTGTGCTGTATCGTCGCGCTGACGGTGCAGTGGTACTGCTCTGCCGTGTCGGCTCCGATCCTGCCGAGCTACATACTGAACAGCTTGTTTCGTTTGACGGAGGACTCAGTTTCGGCGAGCCTGTTGATGTCATGACAGAGGGCGACATCGGCGGAGGACCTTCGCGCGGAGCTGTGCTGACGCTTGAGGACGGTACTTTGCTGTGCGGCGGTATGACGCCCGAGGGTGACTGCGCCGCTTATGTTTACCGCTCATGCGACGGTGGAGAACATTGGCACCGCAGTGATGCTATAGTGCTCCCCGCACGTTATGACAACGGCTTTGACGGCGGGCTGTGGTCGCCTGTGCTGTGGTCTGAGGGCGGACAGTATGTACATGCGCTTATGCGCTCATCTGTCGGATTTGTTTTCCGCGCGGATTCATACGACGGCGGCGTAACATGGAGTGAGCCGTATCCGTTGAATGTGGCCAATCCAAACAGTCCTATCTGCGGGCTTTCACTTGCCGACCTGCGAGTTTTTCTGCTGTGCAATCCAAGCTCACTGCCTGAGGGGAAGAGCAAGGGAAAGCGTTCGCCGCTGGCGCTGTATCAGTCGGGCAGCAATGGCTGTACCTTCCGCAAAATCAACAGCATTGCCACGGGCAATGGCGAGTTTACCTACCCCGCCATGAAATACGCGGAAAATAAATTGTACATCACGTTTACAAAAAATAAGACAGAGATCATGCTCGTTATTCTGGAGCTGTGATGCTCAAATAGCAAAAGCGCCCCTGCCGGCCTGTGCGGTAGCGGGGCGCTTTTCAGTTGATTATGTATTGGTTTCAGTCGTGCGGTGCTTCTTCTGAATTGTGTGCTTCGGGAACAAAGTCTTGCTCGGGGCAAGTATCGGGAGCTTTGTCGGTGTCTGTATCCGCGGAATTGACGGCTTCATCGACTGCAAAACAGACGGAGTCTGTGGGGTTACAGTTGTCCGGTGCGAGCCTCATAAGTATATAGCCCACCACAAGTGCGGCGATTATATACACATGGGCGGCAATATCAAAGTAATATGAACTGTCCTGAAGTACGCTCACGCCGAATATCGCCACGCCGGTGTCAAGCAGTACCATTCCGGCTGCACACAAAAGCCACCCCGGGGTTTTGAATGATGAAACAAAACATACTGCCAGCATTGCCAGACAGATAAGTGCCGTAAGCCAGCCACAGATAAGCAGGTTGCTCTCCCCGACAATACCGGCATAGACAATTCCGCGTGCCAGCAGCTGTTGTGGCAGCAGTAGCGAGAAGCAGACGGTTACACTTTCGTCTGCCGCGAGCAGGCAGAGGTCAATAAGCGTTATCACTATAAGTGCGTTGATGTGATTGCGGCACAGCTCGCCTAATATTTTTACAGCCTTGTTTTTCATATCAGATCTCCCGGATTTTGTTGTAATCAGTATACCACGGTTTATATGGTTTGTCAATATTCGGGGGATTATTGGTAAAACAGAAGCAACGCCAGCATAAGTATTATGTCGGAGTCCCGCTGACTCTGAGACAGCAAAAGAATCAGTCCGGTCAGCAACAGCTCTTCAAAGCCCAGCTCGCCTCCGTGCGTCGAACCGAAGCCGGGAGGCATAAGTGCGCTGAGCAGTCCGTGGGAGGGCGGCGGTCCGCGGTGTGCGGAGGCTTCACGGGAATCGGGGGCATCTTTTGACGAGGCGGAGGCAACGGTCGCGTCATCGGGCCTGTCAGGAGGACGGTCGGTATCTGCTTCTCCTGACGGCGTGTCGGCTCCGCTTGCTTCATATTTCTGGTTCGATGCTGATAGCTCAGACGGCCCGTGTATCCCGGCCGTTTTTTCGGCTTCTGCCTGCTCCGGCGTGCCGTGAGGCTGTGTGATGCCATCGGTAGCGGCTGGGTCCGGCCTCTCGCGAGCTTTGTATGTCATGTGGGTTCCCGGAGAGTCGGATAACCGGCAGGAGGCGGCAGGGTATGATGTCGGGGCAGATGAGTTGATCGGTGAGGAAGCCGAGCCGTCGTAAACCCGCCTGGTGTCGGCGGTGCTCATGAATGCCGTCCCGCTGTAATTCCCGGGCGGTGTGGGACGGCGGAATTCTTTTGAGTACATTATGATTTCCCCTCCTTCACTCAGCGAACGCGGCGTATCAGGTCGCCCATTCGGTTTATACGTATCAGGTAGTCTATGGCTTCGCAACGCCTGGGACTCATGTATGGCTTGAGCGCCGACAGCAGTGCTATGCGGCGGTCGCAGTCAACATGCGATTTTTTGGGTGTGTCGGTCCCTTTGGGCGGAGCCAGCATGGATAACACACCCGGTAGCTTGGCCATGAAGTCGCTGTCAGACAAAAGAGAGGTCAGCCCGCTCAGTCTATCAGAGTCGCTGCCGTGAGCCGATGCGGGGGCGCTTCGAGGCGGTGTGTCCTGTGAGCCTTCGTCCTCAGACGATAAACCGGGTGATGTAGCCGGCTGCGCGCCGTCTGTGCTGCCGCCCCCCGGCGGTGCGGACGCACCTTGATCCGCACTTCCGCCGGTTTTGGTCTGTGCCACGCGCTCTAACAGCTGTGGGTCATTCAGCAGTGCGCCGAACAGATCGGGAGAGGTGCGGTTGTCCTCCATTCAACGTCCTCCCGTTTTACCGCGCCTGAGCTGTTCGGCCGCCAGCTCAAGCTGTTGGTCGGTGGCGTTTTGAAGTGCGTTCCGTATGGAATTTATGTCGCTTCCGGTGATGTTGAAGGTCGACAGGTCAAGGCCGTTGTCAACGGCCAGCTTGGTTATGACGTATTTCAGTTGTGAGTCGCTCATGGAGAGCAGACGCTTAAGTGCGTTTCGATCAAGCTGCATGGTATTATGTCCTTTCAGAAAAATAGTATCCATGAGTATTATATGTGCCATTGCCAAGGTATGACCGGCCTATCGTGCAAAAAGTACGAAAAAAGCGCAGATATGAATGTTTTGAAGTTGAAAAATCAGCGGAAGTATGTTATAATAAAAAAGTTAATAAAAAATTAATGAATTGCCGCCTGCATCGGTGGCATGATGAAAGAGGTCGCACATGAAGCATTGCTTTGTAATAAATCCGGCGGCGGGCAAGGGTAAGGTTCAGAATAAGCTTGAACAGCAGATCCGCGACAGCTGCGATGAGTTGGGAGTGGATTATTCGGTCTACTACACCGCCTGTGAGGGCGACTGTGAAAAATATGTCGGGGCACGTTGTGCCGAGGGCGACGATATCCGCTTTTACGCCTGCGGCGGTGACGGTACACTGTGCGACGTGGTCAACGGTACCGCCGGCTACAGCAACGCCGAGGTCGGTATAATTCCGGTCGGCACAGGAAACGATTTTGTGCGCAACTTTTCACCGAAGGAAAAATTCATGGACATAATCGCGCAGGTTAAGGGAAGCATACATCAGCTCGATCTCATAAAATATAACGGGAGATATCTTATCAACATGCTCAACACCGGCTTTGACTGCGAAGTCGTGCGTCAGGTCGCCAAGATAAAAAACAACCCGCTTGTCCCGGGCGGCTTGGCATACATAATGGGGGTAGTCCGTGTATTGCTCAAAAAACCGGGTGTGAAAATGCGTGTGTCGGTGGACGGCGGTGAAGCCCAGGACAAGGATCTGTTGCTGACCTGCATAGGTAACGGTGCATTCTGCGGCGGAGGATTCCGCTCAGAGCCTTATGCCTCGCCTTCGGACGGTGTAATGGATGTCTGCTTTATCAAAAATGTTACAAGACGTAAATTCCTGTCCCTGCTGTCGTCCTATAAGACCGGAAATTACCTGCACCGCAGGGACATCGGCAAGATAGCCGAATACGTACGGTGCTCGACGCTGGAAATACAGTTCCCGCAAAGTCAGGCAGTAAGCATTGACGGTGAGATAGAGGACTGTGACCGCATTGTGCTCAGTGTTCACCGCGGGGCCGTGCGTTTCTGCGTGCCGGAAGGGTGTGAGCAGATCGAGCCGTGGGCAATCGGCACAGTGGCTGAGACGGCTACGGTATGAAGCTTTTGGTTATATCAGACTCGCACCTTCACCCGGGCAATATACGCCGCGCACTGGCGGCTCAGACAACGCGGCCTGACGCGGTCCTGTTCCTCGGCGACGGATTGGCGGATGTTGCTGATATTGAGTTCGGTGAGATACCGTTTATCGCGGTGCGCGGCAACTGTGATATCTTCAACTTCGGTGGTGATGCTATGCCGCCGTGCGAGCGTACCGTCAATCTTGACGGCCGTAATATTTTCATGCTACACGGCCACACACGCGGTGTGGAGAACGGGCCGGAGCGTGCCATTGACGCGGCGGTCGAGCACGATGCCAGCCTGCTGCTCTACGGCCATACTCATGTGAAATATCAAAACTACCTGCCTGCCGGAACACAGCTCGCTTTCCGAACGCTGGAGCATGACCTGTATATCTTCAACCCCGGGTCGATAGGCACGCCGCGTGACGGCGGTGAGCCGAGCTACGGTGTAGTCGAGCTGTGCCGCAGCGGAATACTGACCGGGTGGGGGACGCTGTGATGCTAATGCCCTGACTGATGAATAAGACAAAAAAGGCCGCCCTGTACGGGCGGTCGTAAGGTTATTATTGTACTTCTGAAACGGCTTCGGCCTCTTGAGCGGCCTCAGCGGCCTGCGCTTCTTTGGCGGCCTTCAGTTCGGTTTCGTAAGCCGCAATAACGGCTGATTCGAGAATTCCTCTGAACTGAGCGTTGATTGGATGTACGATGTCGCGATAGGTATCGTCGGGGTTTTTGCGGCTGGGCATTACGATAAAGTATTTGTCCCGGGCGTAAATGACCTTGATGTCATGTACCGCCAGCTGGCCGTCAAATGTTACCGAAACGATGGCTTTCATAGGTCCCTCGTCGAACAATTTCCTTACTTTAATGTCTGTAATCTGCATCTGCATTTACCTCCTGTCGGTTTTTCCGGCTAATAAATTTTTTACTGTTATAAATGACGGCAGTTTGGCCGTTAGGTATAAATAACCAATCTCCGATTATTAGTATAGAATAACAATGTGACGGTTATTCAAACACAATGAAATTTTTGTGTGAAAAAACAAACGTGCAAATTCACAAAATGCAGATAACCGTGTTATTTCCCTGAAAGGAACCATTTTTCATGCTGACTGAAAATACACATTACGGTCCCGACGCGATACGCAGCATCATGTCCGGCTGCAAAGGAGTTTTCTTTATTGGCATCGGCGGGATCAATATGTCATCGCTTGCGCACCTGACACATGCGGCCGGCTTTTACACTGCCGGCTCCGACCGTAGCCGCAGTGCGCTTTGCAGCCGTCTTGAGCGAGAGGGCATCAAAATCAGCTACGGCCACAGCGCACAGAATATCGAGGGCTGTGATGTCGTGGTGTACACGGTTGCGATTACCCAAGATAACCCGGAGTACGCGGCGGCACAGGCGGCCGGTCTGCCGTGCATCTCACGCGCCGATTATATGGGATATCTCATGATGGCATATGCACACCGCATAGGTGTTTCGGGCATGCACGGCAAGTCGACCACTACGTCGATGTGTGCGGCGCTGTTTATGGATGCCGGGTACGATCCTACTGTGCTGTCGGGTGCCGAGTATAACAAAATGGGGGGCGCCTATCGCGTCGGCGGACAGGATTACTTTATATTTGAAGCTTGTGAGTACAAGGATTCATTTCTCGATTTCAACCCTACAATTGCAGTAATACTGAATATCGAGCCGGATCATCTGGATTATTTTTCGGGGATCGAGCAGATAAAGCAGTCGTTCACTGCCTTCGCCTCGCGCCCCGGATGCCGTTATCTTGTTGCCAATGTCGACGATCAGAATGTCCGCGAGGTGGCAAAATCCGCCGCCGGAACACAGCTTGTGACATTCAGTCTGCATAGCCCCGGAGCCGACTTCACGGCGACCAACATATCAACAAGTGCGGGGCGGTATACCTTTGACGTGCTGCGCCGCGGTGAATTTTTCTGCCGCATACAGCTGTGTATTGCCGGAATGTATAACATTTCAAACGCATTGGCCGCTGTCGCGGTAGCTGACCTTTGCGGTATTGCACCGGCGGATATAGCGCACAGCCTGAATTATTTTCAGGGAGCAAGACGGCGCATGGAATACAGGGGCACGCTGAACGGTGCCGCAGTTTATGACGATTACGCTCACCACCCGACCGAGATACGTGCGGCGCTGGAGGGACTAAGCAAACTTATGTCGGCGGGAGATGGTGAGCGCGGAGAGCTTGTATGCGTGTTTCAGTCACACACATACGACCGTACTGCAGCACTGTTTGACGAGTTTGCAAATTCGTTTGATGCCGCTGACCGCGTTATCGTGGCAGATATATACGCCGCGCGCGAGGGCGACACCCACGGCGTCAGTGCCGAAAAGCTGGCACATGCCATTGGCAACCGTGCCGAATATGTGGGAGACATGGAACATATTGCGGAGTATCTGAAGAATAATATTAATCCGTGCGATACGCTTGTTATAATGGGCGCCGGTGATATAAACAGATTATTTCCGATGATCGGGCTGTAAATCTCAAATATTGATGTCATTTTGTACAACGGCATACATACCATGCAAAAAATTATGTAAACTTTTTTTCAAAACTATTTACTTTGGGTTGAAAAAGTATTATAATATCAACATATCATCATGATAATGTGTTAATATGCTTAAATGTTGAGGTATGTATTAATGAAAAGCAAGATCAGGGATGAAAAGATCGATTTTCTGTTCCGTGGTATCATGACTCTGGACAATATTGAAGATTGCTATAATTTTTTTGAGGATCTGTGCACGGTTGCCGAAATTCAGGAGATGGCCAAGCGTATGCACGCCGCTAAAATGCTGAGAGAGAATTATATATATTCCGAGGTTGCCGCGCAGACAGGGTTGAGTACCGCTACTATAAGCCGGGTAAACCGTTGCCTGAAATACGGCAGTGACGGCTATCTCAACGTGCTTGAGCGTCTGGACCGCCACCGCTGACCAATGTGCATGCAGTACCACCGGGTAAGGCTTTTAGAGTGATGCGCGGCAGACTTGCAGTCTTGCAGACCGTTGAGGCTCATTTGACCTGACGGCACCGTTATATTGTATTAAACTGTAATTATGAATGTTGAAGAATGTGGAGCCTACGGACAGCTGGCGGCAGTCTATGACAGGCTGAACGCTCAGCTGGACTACATCGCATGGGCGGATTTTATTGTTGCATGCTTTGAGCGGTATGCCGATATACGTCCGTCAATTATTCTGGATCTGGCGTGCGGGACCGGGCGTATGACGCTTGAGCTTGCCCGGCGCGGCTATGATATGATAGGAATTGACGGCAGTGCCGAAATGCTGTCTGAGGCATCGGCGCGGCGGCTGAATTTTACAAATCCTCTCTATCTCATGCAGGATATGCGTGCATTTGAGCTGTACGGCAGTGTCGGAGGAGTGGTGTGCTGCCTTGACAGCATTAATTATCTTACCGGGGAGGGCGACCTTGCCGGGTGTTTGGCATGTGTGTCAAATTACCTGGATCCGGGCGGCCTGTTTGTGTTCGACGTCAGCTCGGAGTACCGTTTTCTGCATGTTTTTGCTGATAATGCTTACGTACTTGAGGATGACGGTGTTTATTGCGGCTGGCAGAATTTCTATCATAAGCGAAAGCATATATGCGATTTTTATCTGAGCGTGTTCCGGCGCCTGCCGGACGGCACATATTCGCGTTTTGACGAGCAACAGAAGGAGCGCTATTACAGCCCGGAAGAGCTTGAAGCAGCCCTTCGGACAGCCGGACTTGAACCGGTCGGGCGCTTCGGCGGATTTGATTTTGCTCCGCCACGTGAGAGGGATGAACGGTGGTATATTGTTGCCAAAAAAGCGATTCAGATGTGATCTTGCCGAAAATGCTGCAAATGACGCGATAAACAGTGCGCAGCGGCACAAAAATATCCCCAAAACAGCTTCCGCAACCAATAGTTGCGGACTTTTCGACAAATTGCAACTCAGAATGTATGGAAACAGCCTCCCGGTTTCTGCTAAAATATTGTTGCTGTGAGGCAGAGCGGCTTGCATATTGCGCCCGGGACGCAGTTCAGCCGATCGGGCCTATACGGCAGTGCTACCTCGGGCGGCGCTTGCGAATTAAGTAAAGGAGCAGTCACATGAATATACGCATTGCAAACAGACTTGTTGAATATCGCCGTGTTAACGGTTATTCTCAGGAGGATCTTGCCGAAAAGCTGGGTGTCAGCCGCCAGGCGGTGTCCAAATGGGAGCGAGCGGAGGCCTCTCCGGATACCGATAACCTTATCGCACTGGCAGCGCTCTATGGCGTGACTATCGACGAGCTTATCAACGGTAATGACCAGCCGCACGAGCGTGATGACATGTCCGGTGCCGGAGGTGACGATGCGGTCGGCTCGGCTGCCGATGCCGCCGAAGACAATGGTGAAAACTCCGGTGGCGGCGACCGCATACATATCAACCTGAGCGGACAGCTTGATGACCAAAACGGAAATCATGTTCATGTTGGAGTTGACGGTGTGCAGGGTGACGATGATCAGGGAGCTCATGTTCATATAGATATCGACGGAATAGGTGACGACACTGATGGCAGTTACACCGATGATACAGACAGCGGCAATGCCGATAAATCCGGTAGCGGTGACCGCGTGCATATCGGTCTCGGCGGAATACATGTCGACGATAACAAGGGCAATCATGTTCACATAGGTCTTGGAGGCGTGCATGTTGATGACGAGGAAGGGAATCATGTCCATATAGGCATAGACGGAATAAATATCAATGACGTGAAAAAGGGGGATTCAATTTACATGAAGGACGGTAAGCTGTACGTTAACGGCGAATACATACGCGATGTCGGAGACAGCAGTAGCTTCTCAATAAAGGACGGCAAGCTGTATGCCGACGGGGAATATGTCTGCGATATCAACGACGACGATACGGTCAATATCAATAACGGTCATGTTTATGTCAACGGCAAGGAGCATGTGGAGTACAGGTACAAAGGGCATGAGGCGGTAAACTGGATCAGCGCATGTGTTCCGATGGCAACGGTTATTGCGTATCTTGTAATGGGATTTGTTTTTGACTGGGGTTGGCGCATCGGCTGGCTGGTTTTTCTGCTTGTGCCGCTGATACCATCACTGTTTTCGGCCCTACGCCGCCGCAAGCCGAGCCGGTTTGCGTATCCGGTGCTGGTTGCGGGCGTGTACCTGTTCCTGGGACTGTGGTTCGGCTGGTGGCACCCGTGGTGGATACTGTTTCTGACAATTCCGCTTTATTACACTACCTGCACCGCGATCGAGCGCGTGATACACAAAAAACAATAGGCTTTCAATTTGTCAAAAAGGGCTGTCGCTGTACGCGGCAACCCTTTTTGCATGGGAACCGTTTGTCAAATAGTAGGGTTTAATATTGACTTTTGTGAATAAGTATGTTATTATATTAAATAATAATATAATGCCGTATTATTTTTCGATTAATGCTGGAGGCTGATCAATGAAAGATGTTATTCGTGTAGCGGCGGCGGTTCCGGCTGTGCGTCCCGGAAGCGTGAGCTTTAATCTTGAACAAACCAAAAAATATATAGGAAAGGCACGCGCCGCAGGCGTCAGAGTTCTGGTCATGCCCGAGCTGGGACTTACCGGATACTCCTGCGGCGACCTGTTTTTCAGCCAGAGACTCAGAGATGCCGTGACCGGGGCGATTGCCGAGCTTGAAGCCGAGTCGAAGGACATAACCTTTGCCGTCGGTGCTCCCATATTGACCGAGGGGCGGCTGTTCAACTGTGCATTGTTGTTCTCCGGCGGTAAGCTGGTAGGCGTGGTGCCCAAAATGTACCTGCCGAATTACGGCGAATTTTCCGAAAAGCGTATTTTTTCGTCCGGACTCGGCGCTCATTCACGTACCGTTCGCCTGCTCGGGCGTGATATACCGTTCGGTCAGGGGTTGGTGTTCCGTGACTGTGACGGACTGGGTATCGGAATCGAGGTCTGCGAGGATGCGTGGGCGCCCATCCCGCCGTCTACCCTGCTGGCGCTGGGTGGGGCAAATATAATTCTTAATCTTTCGGCCAGTACGACCATGGCGGCCAAGCACATCTATCGCCGCAACCTGGTGCTGGATATGTCGGCGCGGCTCATGGCAATGTATGTCTACACCTCGGCGGGCTATACCGAGTCGACGGCAGATTTCGTCTGCTCGGGATACTCGGCCATAGCGTCGGGCGGAGTGTGCCTGGCGGAAAATAAAAATTATCTTGACAGCGAATATATGATATATGCCGACTCGGATCTTGGCTGTTGCCGTGCGGAACGTATGCGCATTGATCGCTTTGGCGATTGCGTGGCAGACACTGATGCCTGCTCAAAGGTCAGAACGGTCGAGCTTGATGTGAGATTCACCCGGGACGATGCCCCCTGCGATATGCTCAAGATCAGTCCGTACCCCTTCATTCCCACCGACGAGAATGATCGCAAGCAGCGTGTTGCCGAGATTTTTGATATGCAGTGCACGGCATTGGCCAGACGTCTGCAACTTACAGGCAGCCGTCCCGTTATCGGTGTTTCGGGCGGACTTGATTCAACATTGGCGCTTATGGTGGCTATCGGTGCGTCGGCAAAGACAGGCCACGGACCTGAATATGTGCTGGGGATTACCATGCCCTGCTTCGGCACCAGCGGTGCCACCTATAAGAACTCGCTTGCTCTTATGCAGAGCCTCGGAATAGAGGCGCGGACGGTGGTCATCGGCGACAGCGTCAAACAGCATTTTTCCGATATCGGTCACGCGCAGGACGTATATGATGCCGCTTATGAAAATGCTCAGGCCCGCGAGCGCACGCAGGTGCTTATGGATGTGGCGAATATGGAGCGCGGCCTGGTTATCGGTACGGGAGATCTGTCCGAGCTGGCACTCGGCTGGTGCACATATAACGGCGACCATATGAGCATGTATGCCGTAAACTGCTCTATCCCCAAAACGCTGATACGCGAAATGGTACGCGTCCTGGCAGACGATGAGCGCTTTGCCAAGGCGGGAGAGTATCTTATGACGGTTGTCGGACAACCTATCAGCCCTGAGCTGTTGCCTCCGGACACCAAAAGCGGTACTATCGCCCAGAAGACGGAGGATATTGTGGGACCGTATGAGCTGCATGATTTTTTCCTGTTTTATATGATACGCTTCGGCTATGGTCCGGCTAAGATATTTGAGCTGGCTCAGCTGGCTTTCCGAGGCAGATACGACGACGCTACAATAAAGCACTGGCTGGTTAAATTCATGAGGCGCTTTTTCACGCAGCAGTTCAAGCGCAGCTGTGCTCCGGACGGTGTGCTGACCGGCAGTGTGTTTGTTTCGCCGCGCGGCGGATGGAACGTTCCGTCTGATACAGACGGCAGTCTGTGGATCCAAGAGGCCGAGAGCATAGAGGTGTGATAATTACGGATTAAGAAAGGTAGCGATATGAAAAAGCTGATGTTAGGCAACGAGGCGGTTGCCCGAGGACTTTATGAGGCAGGGTGCTCGGTGGTTTCATCATACCCCGGCACACCGTCGACGGAAATAACCGAATTTGCGGCAAAATATGATGAGATATACTGCGAGTGGGCTCCCAACGAAAAGGTCGCGCTTGAGGTGGCGTACGGTGCGTCGCTTTACGGCAAGCGCGCCGCCTGCGCTATGAAGCATGTCGGACTCAACGTGGCGGCTGACCCGCTGTTCACGCTGTCCTATACCGGCGTAAACGGCGGATTGGTCATCTGTGTTGCCGATGACCCGGGTATGCACTCATCGCAGAACGAGCAGGACTCGCGCAACTATGCTATTGCGGCCAAGCTGCCTATGCTTGAGCCGTCCGACTCGGCCGAGGCTCGCGATATGATAAAGACGGCGTTTGAGCTTTCCGAAAAATATGACACGCCGGTGCTGTTCCGTATATGCACCCGCACGGCTCACTCACAGAGTATAGTGGAGCTTGGGGAACGTGAGCAATACGATACGGCGCCTTATGTCAAAAGGCCCGAAAAATACATAATGATGCCGGCCTATGCCAAGCGCAAGCATCCGTTGGTCGAGCAGCGAACCGCAGCGCTTACCGCGTTCGCCGAAACAACAAGGCTGAACCGGATAGAGGGGGCGCCGCACGCCGCACTGGGAATTATTACGTCGGGTATGTGCTACCAGTATGTAAAGGAAGCGTTTGCGGGCATCGCGGCTGACCGGCAGCCGCGCATACTCAAAATAGGGCTGCAAAATCCGTTGCCCATCAAGCTGTTTGAAGACTTTGCGGCGAGCGTTGACCGCCTTGTCGTGGTCGAGGAGCTTGACGGCATAATCGAGCGTCAATGCCGCGCGCTGGGACTTGAGGTGGAGGGACACGAGCTGTTTTCCTGTGTGGGAGAATTCTCACAGCAGACTGTTCGCAGCGTGTTCGGGATAGATCAGCCTGAATTTGCGGCTGAGGCTGACCAACTGCCCGCACGGCCGCCTGTCATGTGCCCGGGGTGCCCGCACAGAGGCATATTCTATGTGCTGTCCAAAAACAAAATTACGGTAATGGGTGATATCGGCTGTTATACGCTGGGGGCACAGCCTCCGCTTTGCGCAATCGATTCGGTGCTGTGCATGGGCGCATCGGTGTCCGGCCTGCACGGCTTCAACAAGGCCGGCGGCGGGGAGGTCGAAGGCAAAACAGTCGCGGTAATCGGAGATTCGACGTTTATTCATTCGGGGGTTACCGGACTTATCAATATTGCGTATAACGCAACCAATTCAACGGTTATCATACTTGACAACTCTATAACCGGTATGACCGGCCACCAGCAAAATCCGACTACCGGCTTCACT
>URHI01000013.1 GCA_900547565.1 uncultured Eubacteriales bacterium
AGCTCACATACATATTTCATTGTATTTTCCTCCGGATTTTTATTGCTAATAAATAATAATCCGACCGGGCCAAAATGTCAATATGTTTTGCTCACTTTATCAGCAATTTTTTTGATTTTTGCCTATGTGCCCTTTGCTCTGTGTTAATATAAGAGATATTCTACCGCTTTATGGCAAAAGCTGTCGCATTCATTACTGCTTAAGCGTATATACTCATCCGGGTCGGCCTCTCCGAGTATCCAGTCGGTGCCCCAGCGCAGGCACAGCCCCTGGTCGCGTTGAGTGTATTGCTCATACCTTCTCATATGTCGCAGGATACGGAGCGCGGCGGCAATCGGGTCGTATGCGCGTCGGTCGGTTATGTGCAGCTCAACGCCCTCACAGCACTCGCCGGCGTGCTTATTGAACTGCGGCGTAAAGCATGTCCGGCGGTATACCACACCGTCGTGCGGCTGTGCGTTAAGCTCGTCATACAGTTGCCGTGAATTTACAAACGGTGCCCCGATCATATCGAACGGCCGAGTCGTGCCGCGCCCTTCTGAAATATTGGTCGCCTCAAAAATACAGGTTCCAAGATAATTAATAGCCGTGCCGACACCCGGAATGTTGGGCGAAGGATTGACCCACAGTTGATCAGTCTGATCTGCATAAAGCTCGCGCGACCACCCCTCACACCTGACCACCTCAAGCTGGCATCCCAGTGAGTACGTCGCATTGACATACCTTGCAAATTCGCCTACAGTCAGGCCGTAGCGCGTCGGTATGGCGCATTCACCAACGAACGACGAAAACCTGCTCTCGTCCAACACAGGTCCCATAACCGCTCCCGAAACAGGGTCAGGCCGGTCAAGCACCATAAGCGGCACACCCGCTGCGGCACAGCGACGCATAAGCTCTGTCAGGTTGTACAGATATGTGTAAAAGCGTGCGCCCACATCCTGTATATCGTAAAGCACAATATCGATCCCCGACAGCGCTTCATTGAGCGCTGCATGACCGCCCGACTTCATACTGAGCACTTTTGCCCCGGTTTCGGCATCCCGCGCATCGTCAGCCCAACCGCCATCCTGAAGATTTGTACGTATACCATGCTCGGGCGACAGCAACAGCTCCAACCGGTATTTCTCTGCCAGCTTTTGGTATGTAGGTATACCATGGCGATCAATACCGGATGCATTGGTGAGCAAAGCCAGCCTCCCGTCACGCAATATCGCATCAACCGTGCCCAGCCGGTCGGCGCCACATAATATTTTACGCATTTCAAACACCTCTTTTCATCATTATTGTACCACATTCCGCGCCGGCTGTAAATACACTTCTATATTCTACGCTTGGTGAATAAATTAAAATATACCGCTCAAGGAGTTCTGTATATCATGAAAAACAGCCGCACATTTATATATAACGCGTTTGTTTTGCTGTCAGTGACGCTGGTAATGCGCACCGTCGGCATGTATTTCAATGTCTATCTGTCAGGCCGCATCGGAGCCGAAGCCATGGGCGTGTATTCTCTGATTTCCAGCGTTTACGGCTTCGGGATCACGCTGGCTACCTCGGGCATCAATCTCGCCACAACACGGCTGATCTCCGAATCAACCGGACCGGATGCCGCTGCACGCCGACGACGCATAATCAAATGCTGTCTGGGATATGCACTGATGTTCAGCTCATTGGCCACCATAGCACTGGTATCGCTGTCCGGCGTAGCAGCCTACCGCTGGCTGGGCGACGCACGCTGTCAGCGGCCGCTCATCATACTTGCTCTATCCCTGCCACCCATATCGCTTACCTCCTGTCTGAACGGATATTTTACCGCGCGGAGACAGGTGATCAAGAATTCGGTCACTGTATTTGTCGAGCAAGGTGTACGCATCGCGCTGACTGTCATACTGCTGACTCACCTGCTTCCGGCCGGAGTCGAATACGCTTGCATATCCCTGGCACTCGGTTCACTGGCGGCAGAGCTGTGCTCGCTTATCATAATGGCACTTTTCTATCTGTTTACTGCCCGGCGCGACCGTCCGGAAACCGGTGTCGTCTCGCCGGTCCTGCGGCCATTGCTTGCGATATCGCTGCCGGTGGCATTGAGCTCGTATGTCCGCTCCGGGCTGCTGACACTCGAACATGCGCTGATTCCCGCCTGTCTGCGGCGCTACGGAGCCTCAGCGCAAACGTCACTGGCACTGTACGGCTCACTTCACGGCATGGCGATGCCGCTGGTGCTGTTCCCGGCGCTGTTTATAACCTCGTTTGCCGGTCTGCTTGTGCCCGAGCTGGCTGAATCCCGCAGTCAGGGTGACAGTGTCCGGTCACGGCACATTATCAACACCACGCTGCGTCTGTCAAGCCTTTTTACACTTGGGGTTAGCGGAATCATGCTGTGCTTTGCCAAACCGCTCGGTTCACTTCTTTATCCGGGCTCGCCCGACACCGCCACATTCATCGCACTTATGTCGCCGCTCATTCCGGTGATGTACCTTGACACCATGACCGATGTTATGCTCAAGGGCATAGGTGAGCAGTTCTACTCCATGGTCGTCAACATTGCCGATGCACTGTTGTCTGTCATCCTTGTTGTCATACTTCTGCCTCGCCTGGGCATTTACGGCTATGTACTGGTCATTTACATAGGAGAGCTGTTGAACTTTGCGCTCAGCATCTGTCGTTTGATCGCTGTCGGACACGTTCGTCCGGACCTTGTAAACTGGTTGGTAAAGCCCACTATGGCAATCATAGGAGCTACAAGCCTGACGCGACTTATTGTCATGCTGTGCGATGCCGAATTCACCGCGGCAGGGCTGACATGGGCAATAATATGCTGCGTTTTTGTTTATCTTCTGCTTCTGCGTGGGCTTTACGCGCTCGGACGTAATGATTTAAATGGCTTTATCCGGCTCGTCCGCGACAGAAAAGCTTAGTCTGCCACCTTAACTTGCTTTTGGGGATGCAAAAACGGCGGCCGTGCTGAATACGGCCGCCGTTTGTTATTATATTCACTGAGTTCCTCCCCTGCACGCCTTATCCTCACGACGGCAGATGCCACGGCGTAACAAATCCGTTTTCCATGCGGAACACACGGTCAGCGTGACGCGCTATTTCCATGTCGTGCGTCACCATGATGAGCGTCTGACCCATAACTTCTTTGGTTTCAAGCAACAGCCTGAGCACCTCGTCGGCATTTGCGCGGTCGAGATTTCCGGTCGGCTCATCGGCGAACACCAGCTGCGGCTGATTTATCAGCGCCCGAGCAATAGCTACGCGCTGCTGCTGTCCGCCCGACAGCTCACTCGGCAAATGGTGCAGGCGGTCGGCAATATTAAGCGTGGTTATCAGCTTTTTCAAATTTTCCTCGTACGAAAACTCCGGTCGGTTGCACATCAGCGTCGGGATAAGTATATTTTCAAGTGCAGTGAACTGCGGGATCAGGTTATGATTCTGAAACACCATGCCTATATACTCCCCGCGAAAATGGCCCAGCTCATCAGCCGACATGCGCGTGATATCCTGCCCCCGGATCATAATACTTCCGGCGTTGGGACGGTCAAGCCCGGCACACAGGTGGAGCAATGTGCTTTTTCCCGACCCGGAGGCGCCGATTATCGCCACAAATTCACCTTCAAACACACGTATTGTCGCGCGCTGAACCGCCGTGACCACAGCGTCGTACTGATGATATTGTTTTATAACATCAACGGTTTCAAGTATAACACGTCTGTCTTCGTTTCCCATTACGGCACCTCTTTTCATTGATTACCTGCCGCCTGACGGGCGGCCTCTGCGGCCATTCTTTTGCGGCTGACAAAATACGGTATCTTTGACGATATAAATCCGCACGTCACCGAAAGCGCTACTGCCACGGCCAGCGCCCAGCCTGACATCGTATAGGTATACCCCGGACTTTCTGTAAAGCCCAGTCCCGGCAACCAGCTGTTCAGCAACTTGAACAGCAAGAAGCTCATAATAAAACTAAGCGCGACCGCCGCCACACTGGCAAGCAAAGCGATAATAAGCCCGGCAAAGCTGTAAAGACGCCGTACCTGTCCCTCTCCTGCACCGAACATGCGCAAAACAGCCATTTCCTTCTCGCGCTTGAAGTAAAACAGAAGCTGTGAGAACAACCACACCACCGGCGACAGCGCAAGCAACAGCAGCGCAATAATCAGCGTCCTTGCATAGCTATGACGCTGAGCGGCAAGCTCGCGGTTCAGCATGGAATAATGATTGCTCACCATATAATCAATCCCATAATCGCTCAGATAATCGTTAAGCCCCATGCGTATGTTGCGTAGCATGGTTTCCGATGCGGAGGCCGGAACCCCGTTTACAACAAAAACAGCTATATCCCCCGACATGCTCGTCTTTCCGGTAAATCTCAGATATCTGTCCCAACTCATGCCGACAACAAAACCCTTTTCGGCCTCAAGTCCGTGAACCACCGCAACTACGTTATATTCCTCATAAACAAACGTCATTTTCTGAAGCATACGGCTGAGTATTTCACGGTCATTAAGCTGCAGATAGTCAGTCTCCGACAGCTTGCCGCTCACCTTTGTGCCGAGGCGGACTGTATCACCCGGCTTGAAGCCGAAGCTGCTCTCACCGTACACCGAGTCACTGACTATTATGTTGTTTTCGCCCTCCAGGACGAGATACGGGTCGCCGTCTACGCTGTAAAGACTGCACAGCGTATCAATGTAATGCCGGTCAAGCGCCTGATAGGCAAAAAAGTTTGTCGCCACCCGGTATTCGTCCGTGGGTGACGGAATGTCTGCCGTGTACTTTGACGAGCTGTACATATTCTGACTGACAAGCATCAGCGTAACTATTGAGCTTGCCGAGGTCTCGTCCGTCCAAACTGTGTAATCAACCCCGTCCACCGTGCATATTGCCTCGCGCTGTGCGTCACCCATAAGCTCAAGCGCGTCATCAAGATTGAATTCGGCAACCCCGTCGGAAAACGGGTCGATATCCGAAAGATCAGCATGAACAATGTATTCCACATCGCTCACACTCTCATTTGTTCGCTGTAATCCGGCAATGAACACGCCGCATATAAACACCGATGTAAACATAACGGCACCTATCAGCAAGCGGACAAAATATCTCCGGAATCGCCATGTTGAAAACAGCTCGTAGTGATACGGAAATGTCTTGTTGAATATTCTGAACGACCGCCGCGGAGATGTGACAAGATTTGAGTTGTCCTGCGCCACGATAAGCTCTATGGGAGGGCGACTTGACAGACGCTTAGTCGGTGCCCAGACCGCGATTCTGACCGTTATATAGTTCAGCGCCAACACAAGCGGTATCTGCCACCACCGTATATGCACCATACTGCCGAGCAATGCGGCACACACGCCGACCGAAAATCCCAGCGACAAAATCAGCGTCGTGCAGGCGATCACCATCATCTCGAGTATCGACGTTTTAAACAGCCTGCGGAAGTCCGCACCGCAGGTCATGTATATTCCGTACATGAACTTGTAATGATTAAGACGTATACCGTAAAGCAACGTAAGCAACGCCACCGACATGGCAGTCAGCAGCAGGCACAGCCACACTGCATTTCCGGTATTTTCAGAAACCGTCTGCGCATCGTGATAATAAAGCGGCGTATAGTCGATCTGTACCCTTCCGGTATCCACTCCGTTGCCGCTCAGGTAATATTCAATAAACGTTTCCGGATCGCTTACTGAGCTAAAGGAGGCTATAACACGCTGGTAAAAGAACAGCGATTCATCATCGCTGTCATAGCCGTTTTTCAGCAGTACCCGCAGCGTGTAATACGGCTGCACGCTGTCCGGCTTAATCCATTCATAGCTTTCATAGCTGCGTATTTGCTGGTTGTCCTTTATGACCAGCGTGTTGCTTATGTTTGCGTAATCTGTTGCAGTCAGCTGGGATATTTCCATATGGTAATCGTACTCCGAGCATATTGCAACGCGTTCGCGGTCTGTACTCGTAACGGTAGTAAGACACACCAGCCACAGTAACGACTGTATAATAAACAGCGCTACAAAAAAGCTGGTATACTCACCGAAGTTGCCGAATACGGTCGATATAGCATTTTTCAGCTTACGCCGCCCAAGACCTGTACGCAGTTCACCGGACCCGCCTGTGTCTGTCTGTTTTCCCGTGTTTTTGTCGAACAATCTTCTCCGGTACAAGACTAACCTCCTTTCAGCAAAGCGACAGTATGATCTGTACTTCCGGTCATTGCATCAATATAATCTCATGCTGGCCACGACCCGGCCGAGCAGCTGAACATGGTCGGTATAAATCGGCTCCATATCCGGGTTCTCCGGCTGAAGGCGATAGCCGCCGTTTTCTTTATAAAATGTCTTTACCGTTGCAGAATCGTCTATCATAGCAACAACGATCTCGCCGTTTTCGGCATAATCCTGCTTGTTGACTATCACCACATCACCGTCCATGATGCCGACGCCTGTCATGCTGACGCCGCTCACCCGTAGTGCAAACAGGTTGCTCTGCGCGTAGCCTATGCTATCCGCCACAAAGCTGACATAGCCGTCATAATTCTCCTCCGCCAACACCGGCAGCCCCGCCGTCACGCGGCCGACCACAGGTATCCTGAGGCCCGGGGAGGCTGATTCCACTCTTATTGTACGGCTTTTTCCTTCTTCCTTCTGTATATATCCGAAAAGCTCAAGCTTCTGCAGGCAGTTATACACCGTGGACGTGCTTCTGTAGCCGACAGCGGACTTAATATCCCGTACACTCGGCGAATACCCCTTTTTATTGATCGTATCAATTATATAATCCAGCGTTTTTTGCTCACGCGGTGTCAGCTCCATACATTCATACCCGCCTTCCCGATATTACAGTTTTAGTATAACATACTTTTCTCACAAATGCAAACATTTGTTCCTACTTTGGTTATGGCACTTTAAACAAATCTTTTGTGACGTTTTTATGCAAATTGTTAACAAATTGTAACTTTGCGTGTGTCTTATTGAAAAAATTCGGGAAATGTGTTATCATTAGCGTGGTAAAAAAGATCACCTAATAAAAGAAGGAGATAATGCAAATGACCACTAACAAGTATGTTACCGGCTGGATTGACGAGATGGCAGCCATGACACAGCCTGACAAAATCGTCTGGATCGACGGTTCCGAAGAACAGGCGGAGGCGCTGAGAGCCGAGGCTTGCTCAACCGGCGAAATGATCAAGCTCAACCAGGAAAAGTTGCCCGGTTGCTACCTGCATCGTACCGCTGTCAATGACGTTGCACGTGTGGAGGGACGTACCTTTATCTGCACAAGCAAAAAAGAGGACGCCGGAAACATCAACAACTGGATGGACCCCAAGGAGTGCTATGAGCGGCTGTCAAAGCTGTTCCGCGGCTCCATGAAGGGACGCACCATGTATGTTATTCCCTACTCCATGAGCATCGTCGGATCGCCCTTTGCCAAATACGGTATCGAGCTTACTGACTCTATCTACGTTGTCCTTAACATGCTTATCATGACCCGCGTAGGCACCTCCGTGCTTGAAGCTCTGGGTGACTCCCCTGATTACATCAAAGGCCTGCACTCCAAGGCTCAGCTTGACGAGGAAAACCGTTACATCTGCCATTTCCCCGAGGATAACACTATTTGGTCCGTCAACTCCGGTTACGGCGGAAACGTTCTGCTCGGCAAGAAGTGCTTTGCCCTGCGTATAGCATCTTATCTCGGCCGCAAGGAAAACTGGATGGCTGAGCATATGCTCATACTCGGAATCCAGTCCCCCGACGGCGATACCAAATACATCTGTGCCGCATTCCCCTCCGCCTGCGGAAAAACCAATCTTGCAATGCTTATTCCGCCTGAGTATTACGCCAAAAAGGGCTATAAGGTCTGGTGCGTCGGCGATGATATTTCCTGGCTCCGCGTTGGCGAGGACGGCAGACTGTGGGCGGTCAACCCTGAGAACGGCTTCTTCGGCGTTGCTCCCGGAACTAACGAAAAATCCAATCCCAATGCACTGCACACCTGCATGAAGGATACTATATTCACCAATGTATGCCACAACCTTGACGACAATACCGTATGGTGGGAAGGGCTTGACAACAATCCTCCTCACAATGCTCTCAACTGGCGCGGAGAAAAGTGGGACTACACCAAGTACGACAAGAACAACAAGGTTCAGACGGCCGGTGCTCATCCCAACTCCCGCTTCACCGCAAAGGCTGCCAACTGCCCCTGCCTGTCGTCTGAATTCTATAATCCCAAGGGCGTGCCGATTTCCGCCATCGTGTTCGGCGGCAGACGTGCCAAGACCGCTCCGCTGGTTTACCAGTCCACCAGCTGGCAGAACGGTACTTTCGTAGGCTCCATAATGGCCTCTGAGACAACTGCCGCAGCTGCCGGCGCTGTCGGTGTGGTTCGCCGTGATCCCATGGCAATGCGACCCTTCGTCGGCTACGACATGGGTGACTATTGGGCACACTGGCTCAAGATGGGCACCATCATTCCTCACGCACCCAAGATATTCCATGTCAACTGGTTCCGTACCGACGATGAAGGCAACTTCATCTGGCCGGGATTCGGCGACAACATGAGAGTTCTCATGTGGATCCTGGCTCGTTGCGAAGGTAAAGTCGACGCCGAGATCACGCCTATCGGTTATGTTCCTCACGCCGAGGACATCTGCATTGAAGGTCTTAAGGGTGTAACGCTTGACACCATTAAGGAGCTGCTTAAGGTCGATACCGAGAGCTGGCTTGCCGACATTCAGAACATCAAGGAATTCTATGCTCAGGTTGGCGACAGAGTGCCTGATGCCATGTACGATGAGCTGGCCGCACTTGAAGCGAGACTTTCCAAATAAAACTCAAACAAACATAAAATCTTCGCCGGAATTCCGGCGAAGATTTTATGTTTTTTAATTATGTATATGTTCCCTGCCGCACACCAAAAAATGAAAGCTCACCTATTGACATATAAAACTCTCAGGTGTACAATATATAACATGTGCTATAGGATGGCAAGAAGCCTTTACTGAGACACCGCTGCCCCAACATTGATGCAGTAAAGATTTGACTTCTGCGTTATAAAATACAGCTTGTCTCCGACAACGCAGCAATCCTCAAGCTCTTCCTCAACAGATGAAACGTCAACCGGGCCAAGCAGTTTGCCGTTTTCCAGATCCCACACACGTATCGCAGACGGATTATCTGATTTTCCAGTTCCGAAGGTATAAAACAGATACTTGCCCGAGACCGTACCTCCCTGTGTAAAGTTTACGTTATATTCGGTGACGATCTGCTCAACGACATCAGCGGACGTCAGCACAACCACGGCTTTGTCTGTAGAGGGAAGGCGGAACTTGGTAATAATGTAACGGTTGTCGCTGTAGTATTCATCCATACTTCCGTTTGTACGGTAGCGTGCTCCGTGTAGCCACAGATATTCTCCGTCAGAGCTGACAAGCCACGCCGGCCAGCCCCAATATGTCATGTAGCCTGCTTTTTCAAAGCCGGACTGATTAAGGTGCAGCTCCTGGATCTTTTCGGATGAATAGACTCCGTTTTTCTCGGTGATATTTTCAACACTGCACTTCATCACATCTCCGGAGTTGCCGTCAACCACATACAGCAACGGAATAGGATTTCCGCGATAGTGCACAGCGCTGAAATTGCAGCTGTTCGCGTGATTCTGCTCGGATAATGACCCCAGAGCAAAGCTCGCTATCGGATATTGACTGCCCGAAGCAAGGTCATAGACATTACACAGTCCTGTGTGATACAGCTGAAACAGCTTACCGTCGTATATTGACATTCCCTGCACCGATCTTGCTACGCTGCCCTTATCAAACTGAATTACCTTTTCAATAGTCAATTCTCTGTTCTCCTTTTGTTCGGCGGTTGAAGTGTCGCCGTAAGTAGTGCCATCGGATTCCGATGGCATCGAGCCTGTCGTTTCACTGTTTGTTATTTGTCCGGTTGTTATCGTACGGGTTGACTGCCCCGCAGTACCCGCTTCATACTGCTTGTCCGAGGCTCCGCAAGAAACAAGTAGCAAAGTCGAGGCGACCAGCCCAATGGCAACAGATCTTCCCTTCATACACAGTCCGCCTTACAAGATTTTTCTTTTATATTATCATATTACGCACCAAAAATCAAGCATAAAAGCATAACAAACCAAAATATAAGGAGCCGTAAACCATGGACAACAAATCAAGCATAACCGCTCTCATGTCAGCGTTCGGCCGTGCGTACCATGCGGAGCATGAAACTCACCCGGTGTTTTCCGACACGTTAGCACACGCGCTTATAAACCCGGATGAATACTCCTCGATCAGCAGGTACATACTCGGCGGAATTGACTTTTTCGCACCGGATAAAAAGGACTCCTTTCACAGCAGCGACGATGCGCTGCGATACCTGGTCAACACCCACATAGCACCCACTCCACTGTGCCGCGCCGCCTACTGTGAATCGGCGCTCCGCACCGCCGTGCGTACCGGAACACAGCAGTACGTGATACTCGGAGCCGGGCTGGATACATTTGCCTTCCGTGAGCCGGAATTCGTCCAGCCGTTACAAAGTGTGGGAGGTAGACCATGCGCTGACGCAATCAGACAAGCGCGCACGGATCAGCCGTGCCGGATGGACGGTTCCCGATAATCTTTCGTTTGTCAGCGCCGATTTCGCAACCGATGACATAGGGGAACGGCTGACCGCTTCCGGCTTTGATGCAACTAAGAAAACCTTGTTTTCATGGCTCGGCGTCAGCTACTACCTGCACCGCGACGAAATTGAAAAAATGCTCGACAGTCTTTCCTGCCTGTGTGCCGACGGTTCCACGCTCCTGTTCGACTACGCCGATGCCGGTGTGTTTTTTGCCAAAGAACGGCGGGTCCAAAGCATGGTAGCCATGGCCGAGGCAGGCGGTGAACCGATGCGATCAGGCTTTGACTATCTCAGCATGGACAGCATGCTGGCAGATCACGGCTTTCTCGTATATGAAATGCTCGAGCCGCATGATATTCAGAAAAGTATAATAGACCCGACCGGCTCCAAAATAACTGCCTTTGAACATATAAACTACATACAGGCAGTATTAAAAAAGCATTAAGGTGATATAATCATGGTGTATAAGCAATTCGGAGCAGAGCTTATGTCTCAGGTTAAGCAGATATACGCCGAAAACGGCTGGAACGCTTACCTCGGGGACGATCGCCGTCTCATAAGCGCATTTGAACATTCGCTTTATGTACTCGGCGCATTCGACGGTGATACACTGGTAGGATTTGTCCGCTGTCTGGGCGACGGAGAGTATATGGTATTGGTACAGGATCTCATAGTACGCAAGAGTTATCAGAAACGAGGAATAGGAACACACCTTTTCCGTACAGCATGGGAGCACTACGGCGACGTACGCATGTTTCATGTAGTCACCGACATATCCGACCCGGTCGACAACCGCTTCTATCAGTCCTTCGGCATGAAAAAGGTGGCCGAGGGCGATATGGTGTCGTATTTCAGATAAACAACCACGTCCTGCCGCATTGTGCGGCAGGACGTGGTTGTTATTATAATTCCTCTGCGGCTATGACATAGCTGTAGATCGGCTGACCGCCGTACACCAACGACATTTCACCTACTCTGTCGCCCACACCAGACGAAATTATGTCAAGCACACTGTTAGCTTCGGACTCTTTGATACCGCGACCGTAGTACAACGTAACATTGTCACATTCGGGAATAAGCTCTGCCAACTGCCGGGCAATTCCGTCAATCGTGTCATCTGAGAGCTTGACCTTGCCTTCCGACAGACCGAGGTACTGGTGCTTTTTCACCTCAAGCCCTTCAACATCGGCATCTCTCACCGCCCGAGTCACCGAAAATGATGCCACGCTGTTAATAGCAGCCTTCATTTCTTCAACATTTTCGTCCGGCGTACGCGATTCATTGAAAGCGAAAAGCGCCGAGACCCCTTGCGGCAGTGTCCTTGTCGGTATTACACGCACATCGACACCGCGTGCAAGTCTTGAAGCCTGCTCGGCTGCCATAACAATATTTCCGTTATTGGTAACGACTATTGCCGTTTCACACGGACAGCTGTAGATAGCCTTGAGTATATCATTGGCCGAGGGGTTCATGCTCTGTCCACCGCTTATCACAACGTCGGCACCAAGGCCCTTAAACACATCGTCAAAGCCTTCGCCGGGAGACACGGCAAACACGCCGTATTTCTTTTTCTGCACATCTTCGGCCGCCGGCGTGACAAGTCCGCTGTGCTGGATCTTCATATTCTCCACCTTGGAGGTTCTGGGCGTGCCATGCTCATACAGCATACCGAGCACTCTGAGCGGCTCGTTGGTGTGTATATGGACCTTGAGCATTTCACCGTCCCAGGTCAGCACCATACTGTCGCCGAGCGGGGACAGCTGACCACGCAGCTCACTGAGTGCAGCTTCGTTAAACGTATTGTCCGTGTCGACCAGGCACTCGGTACAGAATGAATATTTTATCTCCCCCTCATCGAACATTTCAAAATCCGCGGCTGCGCGCATACTCACGGCGGCGGTCGTCTGCGCTATTTCAGGCACTTCCTCACCGCGTGCCGCCGCCCGCATACCCTCAAGTATACGTACAAATCCAAACCCGCCCGAGTCCACCACGTGTGCGCGTTTGAGTGCCGGCAACATCTCCGGCGTATGACTAAGCACCTCAGAGGCATTGCTGCAGAGGCGGTCGAACAGTCCTTCAAAATCTCCGGGATGCGTGTCAATGCCGACAGCGCACTCTCTCATAACTGTCAGTATTGTTCCCTCTACAGGCTTATCTACTGCGGCGGCAGCGGCAACGGCCCCTTCGCGCACGGCACACAGCAGGTCGGCTGTGTCGGCACTGTCCATGCCGTCAAACGCTCTTGCCATTCCGCGGAAAAACAGTGACAGTATCACCCCGGAATTCCCGCGTGCGGCACGCATCATATCCCGCGCCGCAGTTGCCGACACCGCAGACAGCGACTCATTTGAATATGCTGCCGGAGTGATGCCTTGCATAGTCATACTCATATTTGTTCCGGTATCGCCGTCCGGCACCGGGAAAACATTAAGTCCGTTGACAGTTTCACGACTGGCAAACAGGCAGGCGGCACCGGCACGTAACAGCTCACCGTAACGTGTGCCGTTCATGACAGTCATGGCTTATTTCCTCCCGCTCCCTATCAGTACGCCGGCCACACACCCCGCCAGCGTTGCCACAGTGCAGCCGGTGACAAACATAAACTTGTTGCGCTGTGCTATCCGGTGAGCCAATGCCGAATATGCATACCGGTTGCTGCGTACAGGCGTTTTCATTGAGCGCGCGATATGTCCCGCATCACGGTAATATTCCCGGCAACGGGGACAAGTGTCCAAATGCTCCATTATCTGAACGGTGGTTTCACCGCTTGTTTCCTTATCAATATAAAGCGGGAGCAGATCCCGCACTAATGAGCACTTAATCATTTAACAGTATCTCCTTTATCATTTTCTTGGCGCGGTAATAAATAACCTTGGCAGAGTTGACCGAAATACCCAGCTTCATGGCGATTTCACTGAACGGCAGCTCACCGTAAATCCTGAGTATCAAGACCTCGCTGTACTTTGACGGCATAGCAGCGATAGCCTGCCTGACACGCTGTATGTCAATCTCACGAACGATACGGTATCCCGGCTCATCGCTCATCGGAGCCTCCGGCTCGGTAACGTAAAGATCAATGACAATATTTGCTTGCCGCATGTGCCGCAGATACTTCAAATACATATTCTTGGCAATAGATGCAAGCCATGTGAACATCTCGCACTCACCGCGGTATTTCGAAAGCGACTTGTAGGCCTGATAAAAAGTTTCCTGAGTAAGATCCTCAGCAGTCTCGTGCTCATGGCACAGCTTATACAAAAACGAATACACCCGACGGTAATACGCCCGGTAAATCGTCTCGAATGACGCGTCGTTGCTTATCATAACAGCTCCTTTCCGGCTTCTGTATTGTATGTACCCCGTTTTTCGGAAAAGTTACAAGAAATCCGATTTTTACATAACATAAAATAATATACTTATAGCCTGAAGCAGGCTGCCCGCCACGACAAAAACATGAAATACCGTATGCCATATCGGCTTTTTCCCGCCGACAACGTAAAGCACGGCACCGATGGTGTATGCAACACCGCCTCCAAGTAGCCACAAAAATCCGGCAAGCCCCAATGTATCAAGCGTGGCTCTCAGCGCAAGTATTATACCCCATCCCATACCGATATAGCATATCATATTAAACACGCCGTATTTTTTGTGGTCTATAGCTGCAAATACCACCGCCAATGCTGCCAGCCCCCATTCAGCGCCGAAAATAACCCATGCAATAACAGGGTGGGAGGTGCGCACGGAGGACAGTAGCACCGGTGTGTACGTACCCGCGATAAGAAAATATATAGTGCAGTGGTCAATAACCTGCATAACCTTTTTGCCCATGCCGGGATAAAGTCCGTGATACACACTCGACACCGAATAAAGCGCGATCATGGAGGTCCCGTATATACTTCCCGACACGATTCCCCACACGTTGGAGTGCGACGCCGCAATTATAACCGACAGTACAAGTACCACAATACCCAGCGCACCGCCGACAATATGTGTTATCATATTTGCTCTGTCCTCTCCGCGCGTGTAGGCCGGCAGGACTCTGTCACGTAACGGAGTGCGGCTCATTTTTGCTCCGGCCTCCGCTCCTCGCCGACAAAGTAAATCGCAACGGTGTTCGGCCCACAGTGTGACGCGATTATCGTTCCGATATCATATATGCGTACCTCGCTGACCTTTGGAAAACGTTCAAGTATAACACGTTGCATTTCGGCTGCATCATCGGGACAGTTTGAGTGATTGATATAGCACCGACCGGAATAGTCCACACCGCCGTCTGCCTTTTCGACCATAACATCCGACATGCGGCGGAAAGCATTCTTTTTTCCGCGGACCTTATCATAGGCAATGATCTTGCCGAGATCATCCACCTTCATAATCGGACAGATATTGAGTATGGATCCAAGCGTTGCGGTAGGTCCGGACAAGCGGCCGCTCCGCTTGAAGTAACGCAGATCTGTGCTGAAAAAGTGATGCTGGATTTTCATGCGGTTAGCCATCACCCAGTCGACCGTTTCATCGAACGTCGCTCCAGCGTCGCGAACATCTGCTGCCATATCCATCAGCAGGCCATATCCGGACGATCCGCAACGGGAGTCAATGACAGCCAGCCGCCGCTCCGGATGGCGCTGCCGGACACGGTCTGCTGCCGCAGCAGCATGCTGATATGAACCGGACAGTCCCGAACTGAAAACTATGTGCAGCAGATCCCCCTTCTCCAGTTGACTTTCAAAGAATTCCTCGTATTGCACCTCATTGACCTGTGATGTCATAGGAAGATGCTCACCACGCAGCATTTCGAAAAGGCGCGGCAATGCGTCGGGATCGCGCGACATATCATCCACATATGTTTTGCCGTCGACACTATATGTGTAAAACAGCACGGGAATTCCGCGTCCGCTTACATATTCATATGGCAGATCGACAGTCGACTCACAGCTGAGAATATAATTGTTGCTCATTATTAATACCTCGCATTTATTTTTGAACTATAAGGTTAATACCGTTTTCTTCCGATACGTTACAGAAATGATACAATAATCCCTCAAATATTACAACCTACTCATTAAAAACGGGCTTCTACTGTTACGGCGGCGTCTCTACCGGCTCAAAAATACTCTCTACTGCCGGTAGAACTGCAGAATTTCTTCCTTCCGACCGATAATTTTTGTCATAGATGTGAACCGAGGCAAGGTCATGCAATAAAAAATCCGTTCACCTATACCACCTTTACCTCCTTCCCATACTTTAACCTTTTACGGAGGCTATCATGAATGAAAATAAGAAAATATCATCGATAATAACTGCCTCTCAGTCTCCAGCACTGATGATTGGAGGTGAAGTTACAATCAAGCTTGGCTTAAAGCCAACGTTGAGCGGTGGATAAGTATTTCTTCGAAATATTTTCCCGATGCCAAGCTTCACTACGCCATAGTTCCCGATAAAAATTATTACCCGTCCGGTACAATTTATCCGTGCATCGATTACGATGAGGAGCTACGGCTGTCCCAAGTCAATGACGTGCTGTTTTTCTACTCGGTAACGGCACTGACTGAAACCGTTGGGCGCTGACCCGCTCTTGACAAAATACACAAGCAAGTATATAATAACCGTTGTGTAACGCTTGTTACATAACGGTTATTTTTCACGGGGAGAAATACTATGCAGAACATTCGAATCATCGAAATACCGCCCATGAAGGCCGTATACTCAGGACCTTTGTCCGACAGTGGAAAATTTGATGCCTTCAACAAATGGTTCAGCGATTACCACGCAGATCTGAAAAACGAATTGTACCCGCGCGACTTCATGCAGTACAATGAGCGCCTCGGAGTGAGCGAATGGTTCTATGCCCTGCCCGCCGGAGCTGATGAAGCAGACGTCGGCGGCTTCGAAATTGTTGACCTGCCGCATGGCCTGTACGCAGTGACAGCCTGCCTTGACGCTGACCTTGACCGCGCTGCCGACCGGCTGGACACCTACAATAAATTAAAAGAATGGGCTGAGAACAACGACAAATTCTCTATCCACCGTAACGGCAAAGGGAAACCGGAACGTTACGCCATGTTTCACATCGTGTCGCCGGGCAGCCTTATGACCCAAGGAATATCTATAGAAGATCTTTACATGCCAATAGAACTCAAATGAAACAAATCATTTACCGCCCGCTTGTTGCCACCGACGCAAGAGATGACCTTCTTTCCGGCTTTGTCCGCCGGCAGATTGTGACTTACTGCAGACGTCGTATTGACGGCGAGTGGCGTGTGGTCGACGCACCGTTTGTCGATGACTGGACAGCCACAGACCGCCAAAGAAAGCTGCGTCAGATACGCGAGTGTATATCCTTGGGAGGGTTTGTCGCGGGAGCGTTGGTTTGCGGGGATAAGCCCGATGGAAATCACGAAAATGACATCCGTCCGGACTCAGACAGCGATAACTGCCGCCACGACAGATTAGTAGGCTTTGTCATGCTGGAGCCAGAGCCGCTCGGGAGCCGAGGGCAGTACCTTGACATGTCATCATTACATGTTTCGGCTGACCTTCGCCGTCACGGCATAGGCAGTACTCTGTTCGGCATGGCGGCCAATAAGGCCCGCGAGCTTGGCGCGGAGAAGCTGTACATATCCGCCCACTCTGCCGTCGAAAGCCAGGCTTTTTATACGTCAGTCGGTTGTGTTGACGCCGAGGAATATGACACAGCCCATGTCAAAGCCGAGCCTTACGACTGTCAGCTTGAATACGTTCTGTAAGCGGCTGAATATGCTGACATGCAGCTGTGAATTACGGCCACTGCGCGGCAGCGGCTCCGGAAAAACATTGAAGTGTTTAAACACAGCAAAGACAGCCGGTATGAGAATTCATACCGGCTGTCTTTGCGCCGCAGAAAATATTTCATTCAACATCATAATATAATTAATGTGTCCCCTGCTCTCCCATTCGCGTGTGCCAGTATTCAGTCATACCGACGGACATACAGGTCATGGGTGCCGCATCGAAATCATAGCTTACAGCACAATCAGCCGTTGCGAACACCGCAAGCTCCAACTTTGCCCCCTCCGAATATCCGAATCTGCTCTTGATCTTAGGCCCGTGTGCGCCGAATATCACAGCTGTGCTGTCAGATACCGACTGCGCCACGTCATCATATATATTGCTCTCGTGAACCGACGCACCTACATATGTCAATGTGTCTCCGCCGCAGTCGATCCGCAGCGACAGAGTCGGGTGAGTAGAGCGCTTGATATAACTTGTGTTTACCGTCAGCCGCAATGTTTCGGATAACTCAAGCGTCTGACCGTCACGGTATATCACCACCTCACAGCCACTTTTACCCGCGTTGTAGATCAGGCTCCACATAACATTGTACTCGCGCTCGTCCTCAGGATACGGCAGATATATACGTTCTACAAGCTCTGAGCCGCAAAACCGATAAACACTGGAAATATGGCGCTGATGATAATGCGTCAGCACCAGCGCGGACACGTGTGTGGCACAGTCTTTTCCGGCTTGCCGCGCGGCGCGGTAGAAGTTTGAATAGCTTCCGTCACCGAGGTCACACACCACTGCCTGACCGTCAAATGACGCCACAAGCGCTTCATTGTTTCCGTTACGCAAATAGCCAAGCTCAACCTGTCCTGCGTGTACCCCGTTGTACACTGTCAGCGCCACAGCAAACGCCACTACCGTAACAGGCACCGGCAGAAGTGCCGCCGAGCGATGCTTCAGTCTGACAACCGCAAGCACCGCAAGCGCAACGGTCATAAGCACTATAAGCACCCCTGCAAAATCATACCGTAATGATATCACACCGCCCGGTATCAGCGAAAACCGGTGTGTAACCGACAGCATAAGATCGGCTACCTTTCCGCACAGTGCGACCAGCAAGCTGAATACCGGCGGACACCACATCATAGCCAACGCCATGACACCTATAAGCAAAAGCAATCCCGTCAGCGGTGACAATATCAGATTTGTGACCACAGAGAACAGCGATAACCTGCCAAACACCAACCACACCACAAGACATGTCGCGGCATTTGCGACCAGTGTCCCGAGAAGGGGGATCAGCAAATAACTCAGGATCGGTTTCAAAATCAGCTTGATGCTGTGGCGCTGACGGCGCGATTTTGCGCGATTATATATGTGATTTTTGAGGTCATCAAGTATCGGAAGTCCAAGTATAAGCCCCAATGCTGCAAGCATTGAAAGCCACAGTCCGACATCCAAAACGCTTGACGGCGACAAAAGTATTATCAGCGCAACCGCTCCAAACAGCGATGTCACACTGTCCGGCCGCGCCGAAACAAAAAACGCCATATACATGATGCACAGCATAACCGCCGCACGGCAAGCCGACAGGCTAAAACCGGTGAGCGCCAGATAGGCAAGTGTTCCAATCGGCAGTATCACGCATCTGAGCACCTTGGGCACGCGCAGCTTTTTCAGTACAACCCCTGCAAGTCCGATAATCACGGTAAGATGCAATCCGCTCAAGGCCAGCAGGTGTGAGACACCGCTCCGGTTGAAGTCCCTCCGTACAGTTGACGAAAGACCGCTGCGATCTCCGAGTAAAAGCGCCGTTGTCAGCTCGCCCGGCTGCCCTGGTATACCTCCGCGCAGCCGTCTGCCGAGACGGCGGTTGAGCGAGGACAGCCGGATTTCAATATCAAAAACGTCTTTGGCGATAATGCGACAATCATCCTCACTGTCGGAGGTCAGCTTCATCATAACGCCGTCTGCCAGATCTCCGTATTTCCAGAAGCCGACCCCTGCCCCATCTGCAAGCGACACCGCTTCAGCCGTTATGCAAATACCTTCACCCGGCCTGAGATCTCCCTCATACCCGCAGTCAAGCATAGCCTTGACGCGGCATTTGGTGCCGTTTATTTCGCTCACACGAATATAATACCCTGACGAATATACATTAGAATAATTCTGTGATAATACTGTAGCCCGCACTGTGACACATTCGCCCGTATATTTTGCCATTCCGGCGTAAATGATATCAAAGTACACTCCTTGTACCGCCAGCCCGAGTGCCAATGCAGCTGCGAGTGCAGATATCAGTGCAGTGGCCTTTGTTTGGCGATGAGATAAAAGCAAAAGTGCCGCACATGCAGCGACGGTGACAATAATAATCACCGCCGCAAGCTTTGCGACACCGCTGATGAAAAATCCGACCAGTGCAGATACTATGAAGGCGGCAAAGACGCCCGCCGCCGGACGGCGGTAAAACAGTCCCATATGCGACGCCTCCCTCCGCACAAAGTCTTATTTCTTATATATCTTACCCGTATTGAACAAATAATCGCGGCACATGCCCATCCAGTCGGTCTGAATGATATCGTAGCCGAGATCTGCCAGCTTACCCCAACCGTCGGCGGGATCACCGGTCAGCGATGTGTCATCGCTCATTCCTGCGGCTAACTGAACCGTATAACGGTAGATTATGGCGTTGGCCCACAGCACCTTACCGGCCTTGTGCATTTTTTCAATATAGGCTTCCGTTGCCAGCTCACTGTCCATGGAGCTGAACACCACTTCACTCCCGGCAAAGTTTATTTTCATCGAGTTGAGCAAATCGAAGCACTCGTCCTTCATGTTTACAATTGGCATATATATTATATCCGGTGCGCACTCGGCAATTGCATCGAAAAACTGCTTTTTGGGCCCGCTCTTAAGTATGATCTGCTCCTCCATTTTATGTCTGCGGACGCAGGCAACTGCCTCGGGGAAGAAGTTCCAGCAGTGGTCAAGGTTTATATAGCACTTGTCTTTGAGAAACTCCAGCACCTCGTCCAGCGTGTTGACGCCGAACTGTGTTGCGTCGTTATCAACATTGACATAACGCATATAGCGTATAGCATCCGACGTATTTTCCTTAATAAAATTCTTATAGGCGTTGAGATGCGGATCCTCCTTGCCCTCATGGAATACAAACAGCTGACCGTCTGCCGAACGCTGCACATCAAGCTCCATTATATCGGCGCCCTGGCGCAATGCAATTTCAAATGCCGCTATTGTATTACAAGGAATATTGCCGCCAGAAATACCGCGATGCGCTGCAAGAAGTATTCTTTTGTCAGCCGCCGACCTGATATCTTCAAATCTGCTCATATTTTACCTCGGAAATATATGATTTTTTATTTATTATACCTCACATATTTCCGGCTGTCAATAAGCACGCTAAAATTATCCCATTTTTTGGCGAGATCCGCACATCTCACACATTTTTCGTATTATAACTTACGTGTTCCGTCAGAATATGACACGAGAATAAAATAATTCTTGACAAAGCCACAATAATATTGTATAATGTTAAACGTTGTATTCAATCGTACTGATTTTTCATCAATATACGGAGGTCATACCTATGTTTGAAAAACTTAAAGAGTTGCTGGTAGATGAACTTCAGATCGATGCCGCAGACATCACGCTCGATGCAAAGCTGTCGACCGATCTCGGAGTCAATTCCATTGAGCTTGCAGACCTTATCATGCTTTGCGAGGACAAATTCGGCATCGAGATCAAAGACGAGGATATTCACAATTTTGTCACCGTCGGTGACGTGGTGAATTATCTGGAACAGCTCACGGGCAACAAATAAAAATAAAGGAAGGTATTATACCTTCCTTTATTTTTTCATACGGCGAGCCTGCGGCAAATAAAATGTAGCATAAAGCATTTTATCGGAGGTTTTCAGCTTTGAATAACATACATCTGCGCTGGCTCATAGCCATAATACTGCTGTTGATTTTTATTGCCGTAACGGCCGCATTTGCACTGCCGTCATTGCTCAGGCCCAATGATGCCGACGCGCCCGCACCGCGTGTTCAGGTTATAATAGACCCCGGGCATGGCGGAGAAGACGGCGGCGCAGTGGGTGCAGACGGCACAACCGAAAAAGACCTCAACCTGAGTATTTCTCTTATGCTGCGCGACATGCTGGTATCATCTGGCGTCAACGTCATAATGACGCGAACAGAGGACGTACTGCTGTACGACCGCAATGTCGACTATCACGGTAGGAAAAAAGTGCTCGACCTGCAAGCGCGGTTGGATATATGCCGTGCAAACCCGGATGCACTGTTCGTCAGCATACATATGAACGCATTTCCGCAAAAAAAATACGACGGTCTGCAGGTGTACTACCCTGCCGCAGATGAAGCTTCTGCCGTGCTGGCACGCGACATACAGGACTCAGTCCGTGCCGCGCTTCAGCCGGAAAATCTGCGGCGCGCCAAGGCTACAGGCAGTAATATATTTCTGCTGGACAAAACTCCGGGGCGGGCGGTATTAGTTGAGTGCGGTTTTTTGTCCAACACCGCAGAATGTTCACGCCTGTGCAACACTGCCTATCAGCGTCAGCTGGCGCTGGTACTGTACGGATCGATCATGAAATATTTGTCTGACGGGCTTGAAAGTCCTTGATTTCGGACAGCAAATAATGTATAATTATTATGTTCAATCCAACAGTATCCCTGAAAGGCAGGACTGAAAAATGAAAGGCAATAAAACCGTTTTTGTATGCTCGGAATGTGGTTTTGTCAGTCCGAAGTGGACAGGCAAATGCCAGGCCTGCGGCGCATGGAACACCATGTGCGAGCAAGCGCCGGCCCCCGAAGTGAAAGGCACTGCACTCAAGCGACACTCGCCCTCAGGCGATAGCCATGCCGTAACGCTCAATACATACGAGATCCCGGATTATTTCCGTGACTCTACCGGTATGGGAGAGTTCGACCGCGTGCTGGGCGGTGGGTTGGTAGAAGGCTCGGTAGTACTTCTGTCAGGCGAGCCCGGCATAGGTAAATCGACACTGCTGATGCAGATATCCGCCTGCCTCGGTCAGGACCGACGCGTGCTTTATGTCTCGGGAGAGGAGTCCGGTGGCCAGTTGAAGCTGCGTGCACGCCGACTCGGCATCGAAGGCGACACTATCTTTCTGCTCACAGAGACCAACATAGACAATATTCTGTCCGAAATTGATAGTGTCAAGCCGGACATACTGATTGTTGATTCCATACAGACGGTCTACAGCGGCAACAGCGCATCGTCGCCGGGCAGTGTAACGCAGGTCAAGGAGTGCGCCATGGCCTTTATCGCTCGCTCCAAAAGCAGCGGATTTTCCACTATAATGGTGGGGCATGTCAACAAAGAGGGCAGTATTGCCGGTCCCAAAGTGCTCGAGCATATGGTAGATGCCGTGCTGTGCTTTGAAGGTGACCGTCAGCAAAATTACCGCATAATCCGCGCAGTAAAAAACCGATACGGCTCAACCAATGAGATAGGTGTGTTCGAGATGACAGACAAAGGGCTGGCAGAGGTGCCCAATCCTTCCGAAATGCTGTTGTCCGGCCGTCCCAAGGACACACCCGGCAACTGCGCGCTGTGCTCTCTTGAAGGCACGCGACCGATCATCGCAGAAATACAGGCACTTGTAACACCAACCGTTTTCCCCTCTCCGCGCCGTACCTCAAACGGAATCGACTACAACCGCATGTATCTCATTCTGGCGGTGCTTGAAAAGCGGTTGGGGCTGCGCTTCTCGGCAAATGACGTTTATATGAATGTCATAGGAGGTCTTGAAATAGGTGAACCTGCCTCCGACCTGTCTGTGGCACTTGCGCTTATATCGTCGCTGACCGATAAGGTCGTTCCGGACGAACTTATAGCGCTGGGAGAGTTGGGGCTTACCGGCGAGTGCCGCGCAGTATCCAATCTCGATTTGCGGCTTCACGAAGCCTCGCGTCTCGGCTTTACTCGCGCCATGGTTCCCTACCGGAATATTGAGCGTCAAAAGCAGGATTTCGGACTTGAGCTTATTCCCGTGAAAACGATTTATGACGCACTGCGCGTACTGCGGGCAAAAGATTAAATGTAATGTTCAGCTCACAAAAAACGTCGCAAATGTGTCGCCAGTAATAAAAAATCCATTCTTTTGAAGAATGGATTTTTTTACTGGCGTTGAGAAAGCATATGTACCTGGCCTGCCGTCGTATGTGAGGTTAGGAGTATTATTACGTCCGTATTCCCCAAAAGACGCAATTCCAAAATCATATCCGGAGCAGCGTCATGCCGGTGCAGCGAGTAAAGAAGATCCGAACTCCACCGTCGTTTGATGAGGTTCGGATTTCTGATGCCAACACCCGATAATTAGGTGTCAACTCTGCCGGATGGTGCCGGTGGCGGGGGTCGAACCCGCACGGTATCGCTACCACTGGATTTTGAGTCCAGCACGTCTGCCAGTTCCATCATTCCGGCGTGAACAATCCGTATTATACCATAAGATGGGCGGCAAGTCAAGAGAAATTTCAAGTAAATTCGCAAAGTAAATGCACTTGCTCCGGGATGCGTGCTTTCCGAACACCCACGCGCCGCAAAAAAGCCTTGCATTTTCCCGGCGCGTGTGGTATAATGAAGCGGAATCATGCACCCGCAAGCCGGGTGAATACATATAAACACATAAAATTAAGGAAGGCAGGAGAAAGCCATGCCCCAGAAGATCGGTGTAGGTGTAACCGAAGAAAAAACAGCTGCGGCTAAAGCGGCTCCCCAAAAGGATAAAAAGACGGCAAGGTCGGCATCCGCCAAGCCGGACGGATACGGCGATGAGAGCATCACGTCGCTCAAGGGTGCAGACCGCGTCCGCAAGCGTCCGGGCGTCATATTCGGCTCGGACGGGCTGGAGGGGTGCGAGCACTCCTTCTTTGAAATCCTGTCCAACGCCGTGGACGAAGCGCGTGAGGGACACGGATCGGTCATAAAGGTCACGTACTTCCGCGATCTGAGCATCGAGGTGGACGACCGCGGGCGCGGCGTGCCGCTGGGCTGGAACGAACGCGAGGGACGCTGGAACTGGGATCTCATCTACTGTGAGCTGTACGCCGGCGGAAAATACGACAACAACAGCAACGGTTCCGCATACGAGTACTCGCTGGGACTGAACGGTCTGGGCGCCTGCGCAACGCAGTATTCCTCCGAATACATGGAGGTCACATCCTACAGCGGGCAGGTCAAGCGGAGCATCTCCTTCCGCAAGGGCGAGGTCGTCGGTGAGTTGACCGAGGAACCGCTGGACAAAAAGAACGCCCGGACGGGCACCGTCATCCGCTGGCGCCCCGACCTGGACGTATTCACCGACATCCGCATTCCGCACGAATTCCTCACCGACATACTGCGCCGGCAGGCGGTTGTGAACGCAGGGGTTCGTTTTGACCTGCTGTTCGAGCAGGAAGACGGCAGCTTCCCACTGGAATCCTTCTACTACCGGGACGGCATCGCCGACTACGTTGCCGAGAAGGAAGGGGAAAGCCTCCTCATCCCGACGGCACAGTGGCATCTGGAAACCTCCGGGCGCGACCGTGCGGATAAGCCCGACTATAAGCTCAAGGCAGATTTTGTCTTTTCCGCATCAGCCTCCGCGCCGATGCTGGAGTACTACCACAACTCCAGCTTTCTGGAGCATGGCGGCTCACCGGACAAGGCAGTCCGCTCTGCGTTCGTGTACGCGGTGGATAAGTTCCTGCGGGCGGGCAAGAAGTACAAGCAGAACGAGCCGCGCATCACGTTTCAGGATATTGAGGACTGCCTTGTGCTGGTCATCAACAGCTTTTCGACTCAGACTTCCTATGAGAACCAGACAAAAAAAGCCATTACCAACACCTTTATATACAGTGCCATGAACGCTTTCCTGCGCGAACAGCTGGAGATTTACTTCATGGAGCATCCCGCCGAGGCGGAGGTGTTTACCGGTCGGATTCTGAACAACAAGCG
>URHI01000014.1 GCA_900547565.1 uncultured Eubacteriales bacterium
TGAACGTCCTGGCGCTATGCTTGCCCCAGACGCAAGCGTCTGGGATTATGGAAAACGATACGAAAACAAATTGATAGAAAAATACTACGATTAGTAGAATGGAGTCTATGTTGCGGTTATTGATTTATAATTTAAAACACTGTACAATATATTCAGACGCGTCGAAACAACTTGAATTTGGAGGTTAAATACTATGGAACTGATGATCGGTGATAAACTGAAAAAACTGCGTCGTAACAGAGATTTGACCCAAGAAGAGGTGGCGGCTCATATTGGCATTTCCTATCAAGCCATCAGCAAGTGGGAAAGAGGCGACGGATATCCGGACATCACGATGCTCCCCACACTTGCAAACTATTTTGGTGTGTCTGTTGACGAGTTGATTGGTATGGACGAAATATCTTCCGCAAACAGGCTTGCTGAAATCAATCAGAAATGGCAAGAAAACAGAGCAATGGGAAGTCACAAAGAAAACGTCGAACTCATGCGAAACGCATTGAAAACCTACCCCAATGATGCGTTGTTGCTGATGCAATTGTCGTGTTCACTTGAACGACTTGACGGTACCGAAAAGGAGAAAAAGAGTATTTAAAAGAATCTATTATGCTTCACGAGCAGATTCTAAAATACTGTGACGATTCGGAAATCAGAGGTGCCGCACTTTGTAATCTCTCCGATGCATATTACAGATACGGTGATTATGAGAAGGCGGTAGAATACGCTACCAAATTACCGAATCTTTATAAGACAAGAGAAACCGCGCTGGTTCGTATTTTAAAAGACGATGCACAAAAAAAGCAAGTGGCGGAATCGGCAATAGAACCATTGATCTGGCTTTTGTCCTATCATTTGACTGCGCTTTCGGAAACTGAAAATGATAGCAGTTATAAAGAAAAAATAATTAAAATACTGGACGTACTTTTCGACGGAATTGAGAGCGACTTCATTGTTCGCATTCGTAACAAAGCATCCGAGTAACCATCCGCCCCGCCTTGAGCGGGGCTTCCTATTTGTCTATGTGTATCAGATTTTAAAGTAAGTGAGCGTATGACGGCAGTTCAAGCTGTCGTTTTTTCTGCTCATAAGCCCCCGCGGTTACATATGGGCCGGAATACATATTGTGCATGACATGTCAATGCTCACTTTTGAATGTCCATCATAGTGCCGATGAAAAACGGAATATCATTTTTGCAATCAATAAGCATATACACAAACGGCCTGTCGAGATAAACCTGCTTGGGATCTATTACAGCCGCCATCTCATCTGTCATTTCAACCACGGTCGCAGCTCCTGCTTTTGTCCCTTTTTCTCCTACGGATATAAAGGTTTTGTGGAGCACGCGATTGATATATATATTTCCTGCGGAAGAAACCCCGAGCGCGTTAAAATCTGCCTTTTCTGCGCGGAAAGCATCCTGCATACCCATTGCCGATAGTATTTCAGACATTTCTACATTATACTCTGTCTCAAACTTGGGAATTGCTGTGTTGACGGTCGCACGCTGCTTATTCGCCAGCAGGGCTCTCAATGATTCACCGTCAAGCGAAGCTATATATTCGGAAACGCTTACTCCCTCATTGGGGAGCATCGCCACAAAGGCGTATTCGCAGTCCTTGTAATACTTTATAAAACCAATCGCATTTTTATCCTCAAGATATTTCCCCTCGGAACCATACATAAATTCAGCGTTCTGCTTGGTTCCGTCTTCTTTGGTAAATTGTCCGTCTCTTACCTGATTCTTATAGTAGATCTCGCTCCACTCTGCTTCAAAGGCAAGCGCGTTCACAAGATACATCACTGCTTCATCCGGAATCTCGTCCAGGATATTCGGTATCATATCGTCCGTTCTTTCCTTCACCCAATCATTTATATCCTTGAGAGTAGAATTATTGAACGGAGCCATATAGATGTCTGCACCGTAATAGTCTGCATTTGTTTGCAGAAAGTCCTGATTGACCTCAAACCGCTCATGGTCGGTGAACCATATCGAATTTGCAAGGCTCAGCTTATACTTTTCGCCCTGCGTAAGCGAGTTCATATAGCTGTACAAATATAAATTCAATTCCTCGGTTGTCATTCCGAGTACCTTTTCCATCTGCTCCAGTGTTTCACCCTTTGCTCCGTTTGCAGTCATAGCTAAAGCACACAGGACAGACAATGGCGATATCAGAGTATTTTCGCCGGTTTTGTTACTTGCCCGTAAAAGCCTGACTGCAAAATTAGCAACTGCCGCATTACCCTGGCTTATATCACCTGTGGCGGTTATCTCATTCGGTGTGATCCCCTCCATCAGATCAGCCGCCTGCACCGAGGTACAGCCATAAATATTTGCTGATATTACGCATATAATCAGCAAACTGACTAATGCAAAAAACTTTTTGTTACGTTTCATCTTATCCTCCTTTTTGAACAGGTTACATATTTATTTCAGAACATATATATATCTATGCTTCAATATTCCAAACCCGACTCACGTGATGTAAGTACCTGTTGTTCTCTCCTCTGAATGAAGTAATCTGCGGCATCAGAAATATGATATAACAATTTGCTACTGCCCGGCACCGCACAATATTAATACCGTCTCAATTATATAAACGATATTTTCCAGAAAAAGTTTCAGGTTATTTGAAAATATGTAAAGCAATCCGGCTACGCAAAAGCGTAGCCGGATTGCTCAATGTCACAGTGCCGCCAACAATGCCTCGTATTTGGGCATCAGCCAGGCATACGCCTCACTTGAGAAATGATGGTTGGGCGCATCGCCGCGCACAACTCCTTCATCGATCCATGCAAGCTGTGCCGGGTTCTGAAAGCTGATTCCGCTGTTGTAATAATTGTTGAAGCAAGGCAGTGCATATCGACGGCAGACACGCTCCATCGCCTCCACATAATCAATGTCGGAAAACCCCAGCTTATTTTTGGATGGCCAACGGTTATAGTTGGTCATAAAAAGTATTTTTGCTTTGGGATATTTGGCCGTAAGACCGGAAATCAGCACATTGAGAGCGCCGCAGAACGTGGTCGGATCATCACTGTCATCAGAGCCTATCGGGACGTGAAGCCGCTTGTCATTTGCGCCTCCCATGACCACAACATAATCCGCTCCGTCCGCCATCTCTGCGTAACGGACACACATAGGCGGCCGCTTCTGCTCCTCGACCGACTGAAGTGCCAGCGTATTACCGTTCTGACCGTAGTTGTACAGCGTCATGTGGTGCCGCTCAGCCAGCATCTCAAGCCACGTGCCACGCTGGCAGTCCTTGTTGCCGTGAAACAGCGAATCGCCAAGCGCTACAATCGTTTTGCCTTCAAGATTATCCGTATTTGCCATTTTCGTATCCTCACTTTGATCAATTTATATTTTGTCCAGCCCGTCCTTGCGCGACTGAGGCAGGTCGGTCGTTATCGGCTCATCGTCATAAAAATTCTCAAGTATGCCGGCTCCGAACCGACACCCCATTCCTCCGGGATCCGACTTCACTGTGGCCATGTTGCGCTGACGCATTATAGTAGCGTAGCTGCGCCCTGCAATGATAATATGCTCCAGCATCTGTATGCCGACCAGCTCAAATGCCGCACGCAGCATTTCGGTAGTTTCAATGTCATCGCCTGACGGCACTGCAAGCCCGTGCGGGTGGTTGTGCGCCACCACTACTGCCGAAGCATGCCGGAACAGCGCCCGCTCAACCATAACGCGCGGCACCATAGCGGCGGCGTTGACGCTTCCATCACAGATGTATGCACAGTCAATCAGCCTCATGGCGTTGTCGAACATCATAAGATATACCTGCTCATGCGTCGAGCCGACATAAAGATTGGCAAGGTAGGCACTGATCTTTGTAATTGAGTCGTACACCTTGCGCGGACTCTCGCCCGACCTTGCGATGCTTCGCCGTATGCCGCTTATCAGCCGTATCAGATCAGCCGTGTTCGGACCTACGCCGTCAACCAGCATAAGCTCGTCGGCCGATGCCGAAAACACAGCTTCAAGCGACCCGAACCGTTCTATGAGCCGGTGCGCGATCTCGTTTGTATCACGCCGAGGTATGGAGTAAAACAGCAGCGCCTCAAGCAACTGATGGTCGTCAAATCCGGCACATCCCTCTGCTCTCAGCCGTCTGCGAAGTCGCTGACGATGCCCATCATGTATATCACTCATAGCTTTGTGCCCGCGTAGCGTCGGACTATACCGCACAGTATTGCGGTCTGAATATCCATTGCTTCTGCGGTAATATGCTCATACGGCCCGTGAAATGCGTAGCCGCCTGTTCCGAGATTGGGGCACGGTAGGCCCATATATGACAGCCTTGCGCCGTCAGTTCCGCCGCGTATCGGGCGGATGATCGGCTCAATTCCCTGCTCACGCGTAGCCTCAAGTGCATTTTCCACCACATGATAGCACGGCAGTATCTGTTCCCGCATATTGCGGTACTGCTCGCGTATCGTCAGCTCGACCGTCCCGGCACCGTAGCGTCGGTTCATATCGTCGGCAATACGACGCAGCGTCGCCTCGCGTTCGGCAAACAGCTCGGCGCTGTGGTCACGTACAATATAGTGCAGTGTTGCCCGTTCAACGTTGCCTTGCATAGCGTGCAGATGATAAAATCCTTGGTAATTTTCGGTGTCGCGCGGAGTCTGACCGGTCGGCAGCATGGAATTGATCTCCATGGCGAGCAGCTGGGCATTGACCATAGTATCCTTAGCGCTTCCCGGGTGAATATTGAAGCCGTTCACAGTGAAGGTAGCGGCACTGGCGTTGAAGTTTTCAAACACGACCTCTCCCTCCTCACCGCCGTCGACAGTATATGCATACTGCGCATCAAACCCGGAAATATCAAAGTGATCAGCTCCCGCGCCGACCTCCTCATCGGGCGTAAAGCAAACCGAGATCTGTCCGTGCGGCTCATCCGAGCTTATGAAATGCTCCAGCATGGTCATTATCTCAGCCACACCTGCCTTGTCGTCGGCGCCGAGCAGACTTGTGCCGTCGGTTACAATGAGCGTTCTTCCGCGCAGTCGCGGCAGGTGGGGAAATTTATCCGTATCGAGCACTCTTCCGCTGTTGCCGAGCACCACGTTTCCGCCGTCGTAATCGTGAATTATCCGGGGATGAACACCTGCGCCGTTGAAGTCGGGCGAGGTGTCAACATGCGCGATAAAACCGATCTTCACTGCTCTCTCGCACCCCTCCGTCGCCGGCAGCTTTGCGTAAACATAACACCGCTCGTCCAACCGCACATCCGCAAGCCCCATACCGGTCATCTCGTCGGCCAGCAGGCGCGCCAGATCAAACTGGCAGGCAGATGTCGGTGTGGAGGTGCTGTGCTCGTCAGACGGTGTCGGAATTGCAACATATTTCAACAGCCTCTCATATGCTCTCATGATTATTGTCCTTTCAAGCCGAGAATTTCACGTTCGATAACGTCTGCCACACCGCAACCGGCGCAGTCAAAGCGTGTGATGTTGCGTGCTCCGGAATTCAGCTCGGCGTCACTGTTCTTCATTGCATAGCCGTGACCTGCGTTGCGTATCATTTCAAAATCGTTCCACATGTCTCCAAAGGCATAACAATCCTCATTGGGAATACCGTAGTAACCGGCAATGAGCTGAAGCGCGTGCCATTTGCTGGCCGAGGCCGGGGAGATACTCATGCGTATGCCGACCGACGACTCGGAATTCTTGGGTACAAAGTCCCATGTGGTAAAGGCCACGTTGCTGAAGGATGACACCAGACGGCTGATGCGGTCTGCCGTCTCACGGTCGGGCGGCGTAAGGATAATGCGCGAAGCATCGGTATCGGGCAGACTTGCGGCGTCCATTTTTATCAGCGGCTCGGCTGTGGCAATGTGCTCCTTATAGTAACCGTTATGGCGTCCGTCGGTGTACCAAAGAGTGTCCTTGCGCTCAACATAAAACGGCTCGCAGTGACATTCGGCACACAGCTCCAGTATCTGGTGCACATACTCTGCCGGAATAAAGCACTCATATACCGGGAAGTCATCAGCCGAAGGATGATATACATGCGCGCCGTTGAGTGTACTGATCGCAGTGTCAAGCCCCATGCGGTCATACACCCAGCGGAACATGCGAAACGGCCGTGCCGACGAGCAAATGGCGATATGCCCTGCCTCAGTCGCGGCACGCACGGCATTGACAGTCCTGTCATCAAGCAGCTTTACCTTGGGCAGCACCGTGCCGTCCAGATCAAAAATTATTAGTTTTCTGTCCATTATTATATGTAAACCTTTCGTTATCTCGTTCTGTAATTTCAGCGCGTCCAGTTGACTCTGTTGGACGGCACATAGTCACACCCCATAAGAATGGCACGCCTCATTGCCTCGGGCGTGTCAGCCGCGCGAAAGCATATTCGCAATCCTGCGCTGTGCACACGCTCAATCAGTCCGTCAGGCACGTCATCAAGCTCGGAGATCTTGAAAGACATTCCGGCATATCCGGCCTCAGCAAGCCTCGGAATATTGTCCTCACTGCTGAATATATGGTGTATGAACACGCGGTCGGACAGTACACGGACATCTGCCAGCGGCTCATATTTTATGCTGGAATATACACAGTGATCCTCAAGTCCGAACTGCCGGATATAAAACAGCGTCTGCTCTGCCAGCGGGGCCTTAAGCTCAAGAAACGCAACCGCGCCGTATCTGCGGCAGATTGTCAGATATTCGGAAAACGTGGGGATGTGCAGCTCCTCGGGCGTATGCGCCTCTACATTGACGCCGGCCGTTATATGCAGGCGGCGCAGCTCGGCATACGTCATATCTGCAATCGCACCCTCCCCGTCAGTCAGGCCGTCCACTTTTTTGTTGTGAAAGCACACCAGCTGTCCGTCTGCGGTGCTGTGCACATCGGTTTCGATCGCCCATACGCCCCGTCTCGCCGCCGTATCAAACGCGGGGATGGAATTTTCCGGCTCAACAGAGCTGGCTCCGCGATGCGCGATAATTTTCGGTGAGACCAAAGAATTCTGCTTATAAAACAAACATCTTTGCATAATTTATCACCCTCTGAGATCACGATTGTCAAATCCGAACCGCTTGCGCAGCCGGAGCAGATACAGCGTGATTATTTTTGTCAGCGCGATGTCAAAAAGGACAAACGCGCCGTTGGCCAACAGGTACAGCACCAACGACCAGTCCACAACATCATCCGGAAGCTGCAAAATATATTTTGACACAACTATGATCAGCGTCATGGCCGCATTCATAATAACCAGCTTGAGCAGCCAGACCAACGGCCGTAGCCTGATGCGTTCCAGCTTTTGCTTGACTATGGGGTACCAGCCGCAGAACAGCAAATACATAACACCGGGCAGCTTATTCGGTAGCAGCAGCACGGCCAGAAGGCCGGTCGCGGCCCATGTCAGCCACGACCACCACCCACCTATTTCGATCACAATGAGCACCGTCACAATGCCTGCAAAGGCCGCCGCTGACAGATCCAGCACGTCAATAAGCGCTCCCAGCGTCAAAATAACCACACCGAGCGAGGTGCAGACGGCGCACAGCGTCAGCCGTGCGGTCTGCTTGCTGATCTTGTTTCTCATGCCGCGGCCTCAGCAACAGCGTATCAGGTCGCCGCCCATGCTTTCACAGCAGCAGTCAGCGCAAAGCAACCCACTGCATATATCGCAGCCTGAACAGCCTCCGTGGCTTGACGTGGTGTAGCCGCCTCCGTATGCGTTGGTCTGACGGCGTAGCCGCTCACGGGCGTTACGGTATTCCATATTGTCAGGGTCCATGTTGCAGGCGCGGTCAAACAGCTGCTGTGCATCGACATAGCGCCCGCGGCGTATCTCAATTACCCCCTGGAGGAAAAACCACTCGGCGTCATGCTGCTCGGGCGGTATACCGGCCAACAGCTGAGCCGCATCGGCAATATATCCCTCGTTGATAAGCCGACGTATGCGGGCATATATTTCGTTGCCGCCCGAATAATCGCCGGATGTATAAGAATCGTTGGCATTTCCGTAGCCGTTATTGCCATTGCCTCCACCTGCGCGCTGCTTCTGTATTTCGTCATAGGCGGCGTTTATTTCCTTCATTTTCTCACTGGCAAGCTCAGCCAGATCCGAATCCTTGTATTTGTCAGGATGATATTTTTTGGCAAGCTCGCGGTATGCCCGTTTTATTTCGTCGTCGCTCGCATCACGGGACACACCCAGTATCTTGTAGGGATCACTCATCTCTCTGAACCTTATCCTCCGCTCCCCGCGTCATTCCGCAGTAAATTATATTATCGATCACGCCGCGCAGACGTTTGTCGTCCCCGCAGTCGAGCAGGTCAAATCCAAGCTCGGCATCGGCAAGCTCGCGCCGCATACAGGTGCGTACCTCGCCGCGCACGTCGTCGTCAAGTCCCTCCGGCCACAACAGCGCCAGCGGATTGTAGCTGCCGCGCTTTATGTCGTCGTCGTAGTCGTCGAGCGCATCGGCAATGTATATCCATTTGCCGACATGATATCCTATCTGCCGTGCCACCGCCGCGCGGTCGGGCTCAAGACCGTAGCACAGTATTGCCGCTGTTATTTCACCGAAAACGCCTGCCGGTATGTCAACCGATGCGCACCGCGCTCTCTCAAGTCCGCTAAGCTCATCGAGCCGTTCCACAATGAGCTGCTCCAGCCCGGGATACTCCCTCGCAGCCACGCGGTGCATTCGACGCATATATGCGAGTCCCAGCCGCGCACGCAACCGCCGCTTTCCAGACTCATCCGTCACGTCATCACGGCATTTGTGATAGTTCAACAGTGCCGCGGCATAGGCACAGTAGTCAAGCTGTCCTCGCTGAAGCATCATGGCGCGCTTTTTGAGCGGATGAACAAAGCACCGCCGCCGCTTTATCTGCGCCGTCTCGCCGGTCAGCGCCATGCGAACCAGCGCAAGAAAGGCAAAATCATAGTTGAGCAGTGCCCGTGAGCGACAGCCGGTACAGCGTCCGCAAGCCTGACACAGCCCGCAATAGGCCGCGCGGTAATACTCCAGCTCGCACACCTTCAGCTCAGGCATCCACGCCCTGACATAACCGAACATTGCCTTCCCTCCGATCCGCAGTAAAATACATAATAATAGTAACTTATTTTAAGAAAAATTTCAAGTATATATGTAAAACTTTTTGCTCCCGCAAGTAAAAAAAGTAAAATCGGCAACAATACCCTTGACAAATCGTCCCAATAAGATTATACTTGTACTGGTAAAGCGCTGTTGCAGTCGCTCAGCGCCCGATAGCAAAATATCATAACAACATGCAAAAGGAGAACATCAATGCCTAAAATCACATTTATGGGTGCCGGCAGTGTCGTTTTCGCAAAGAACGTGCTGGGTGACACCATGCTGACCGAATCCCTGTGGGACTCCGAGATCGCGCTGTACGATATCGATCCGGTAAGACTGGACGAGGCCTACATAATGGTATGTGCCCTCAACCGCAATATCAACCACAAGCGTGCACGCATAAAGAAATACTGCGGCGTTGAAAACCGTAAAAAGGCCCTCAAGGGAGCCGACTTCGTGGTAAACGCCATACAAGTCGGGCTGTACAAGCCTTGCACCGTCACCGACTTTGAGGTGCCCAAAAAGTACAACCTGCGTCAGACCATCGCCGACACGCTGGGTATCGGCGGCATATTCCGTGCTCTGCGAACCATCCCCGTGCTGGATGACTTTGCCCGCGACATGCAAAAGGTGTGCCCCGACGCATATTTCCTCAACTATACCAATCCTATGGCAATGCTTGCCGGATATATGCAGCGCTATACGGGTATAAAAACTGTCGGTCTGTGCCACAGCGTACAGGTGTGCTCCTCCAAGCTGCTCAAAGAACTGGGCATGAGCGACACGGTAAAGAGACCGATCAAAGAAAAGATCGCCGGTATCAACCATATGGCATGGCTGCTTGAGATACGCGACGCCGACGGCGTTGACCTCTATCCCGAGATCCGCCGCCGCGCCAATGAGATACTTGAAAATCCGCCCGAGGACTTCAAAGATCTTGTGCGTCTTGAGTACATACGCCGCTTCGGCTACTATGTCACCGAATCGAGCGAGCATAACGCCGAATACAACCCCTTCTTCATCAAATCCAAGTATCCCGAGCTTATCGACCGCTACCGTATACCGCTGGACGAATATCCCCGCCGCTGTATAGCTCACGAGACCAAGTGGGTAAAGCAACGTGAGGATCTGCTTGCCGGTGACGTGTCGCACAAGCGCACACGTGAATATGCTTCGTACATTATGGAAGCAATTACCACCGACGTGCCGTATAAGATCGGAGGCAACGTCATAAATACGGGACTTATCACCAACCTTCCGCAGAACGCCTGCGTTGAGGTTCCCTGTCTGGTCAACCGTGCCGGAATTCAGCCTACCGTAATAGGCGACCTGCCCGAGATATGCGCTGCAATGAACCGCACCAACATCAACGTTCAGCTGATGACGATCGAGGCTGCCGTAACGCACAAAAAGGAAGCCGTTTACCAGGCAGCAATGATGGATCCTCACACCGCCGCCGAGCTCAGCATAGACGACATTATTTCGCTGTGCGATGACCTCATCGAGGCTCACGGTGACTGGCTCCCCAAATTCAACTGATATAAATAATTCTCAGGGACTGTCACAAAAGCTGTGCCAGTCCCCCCTTTTATTTTTTACCGCCGTATTTGCGACGGTACTTTTCTTTGCGGATATCGTCTTCACTCATGCCCTCATAGTCGGAATTGTCCTTACGGCTGCCGCGAACAATAAAAAATATCGTAATGCCCGCAACAAACAGGACAATAACCAACACTATCAGCAATCCGCCGGTAGACAGTGCGCAGCGTTTGTCCGGTTTTGCAGTCTGGCTACCGTTCTGAGCCTGTTCTCCCGTACTGTCGCTTATAACGCCCATTATTCTGCTTCCGGCATCGCTGAAAGCCCGGCAGAACATCTCGGTATAGTCGGCACCGTCGTTTTCGTAGCAAATCGTATAGTACATATCGATGTAGTCCAGCAAGATTTCACACGCTTCGTCATCCATAACATACTCATGCGCGTCGTTTCCCCACATATACCAGCTGTTGTAAGTACCGTCGGGATACACATAATAAAGCACCAGCAGATGTCCTTCATCCTCAAACAGATCGGCGTATTTTTCATACATGGCGGATTCAACCTCCGAATAGCCGGGACTTGTATTGTCACCGAGGTTGTCCTCTACCCACAGATACGGCTGAACTCCCGTTACAAGGTAAAAGTCCTTGAGCACGTTGGTAAGCCTGTACTGATCTGCCGCCGTGGCAAATGCGGGCGTTGACAGGCCGTCCGAGAAATATTCGTCGATGGGCTTGACGTACTTCGGATCAAGCGGCGTACGCTTGCGTGTCGACGGCGTGATTACCACCTCGCTCTCAATCACAACATCCTCCGGCGTGGGCACCCGCCTGAAGTCAAACAGGTTAATAATCGATGTAATAATTATGAATATAGCCACGATGAAAATTGCAGCTACGGCGAAAAACGGTGTAAAGCAGCCACAGCCACCGCGAGGCCCCCAGCCCCAGTGCGGTCCGCCCCACCAAAAACCTCCGCGTGGACCGCGTGGACCGTGTGGAGGAGGTCCACCGTGAAAGCCGCCATGGAAACCGCCTCCACCGTGAAAGCCTCCGCCTCCACCGCCGCCGTGAAAGCCTCCGCCTCCACCGCCTGAATGTCCGCCACCGCTGTGGCCACCGCCCATACCCGGCATATCAAACACCTCCGAAACAAATCTGTTGTCAGTCAGAAACGCTGTTATATAACATATTCACACCCATATGCAATTATACAACGCGGTCACGCGATTGTCAATAACATTCTCAAAAATATTTTGCCACACAAATGTGAACTACAGCTGAAAATTACCTTCATAACAGGTGAAAAAAAAACCGGAGTGCTGGACAACGGGAAATTTATTATGTATAATTAGTTCAAAATTATTTTTATAAAGGGTACCTCCAATGCTTCAGTTAAAAAACATCGTCAAAACCTATACCGTCGGCGACACTGCAGTTCCGGCACTGCGCGGTATTGACCTGTGCTTCCGGGAAAATGAGTTTGTAGCTATACTCGGTCCTTCCGGTTGCGGAAAAACCACACTTCTCAACATAATCGGCGGACTCGATAACTACAGCAGCGGTGATCTTGTCATCAACGGCACCCCCACCAAGCAGTATCGCGACGCCGACTGGGACGCCTACCGCAATCATTCCATCGGGTTTATTTTTCAGTCGTACAACCTCATTCCCCACCAGACAGTGCTGTCCAATGTCGAGCTGGCACTGACGCTGTCAGGCGTTCCGAAATCCGAGCGGCGGCGCCGCGCCACTGCCGCACTTGAAGCAGTGGGACTGGGCGACCAGCTCAGAAAAAAGCCGAATCAGATGTCGGGAGGACAGATGCAGCGCGTCGCCGTGGCGCGTGCACTTGTCAACAATCCCGATATACTGCTGGCCGACGAGCCGACCGGCGCGCTTGATTCCGAAACCAGCGTCCAGCTCATGGAGATACTCAAGGATATAGCAAAAACACGTCTGGTTATAATGGTAACACACAATCCCGAGCTGGCTCAGCGCTACGCAACCCGCACTGTCCGCGTGCTTGACGGCCGCGTGGTTGACGACAGCGCCCCCGTCACCGAGAGCGAGCTGTCGGAGTACGAGAAGCAGCAAAAAGAGCAAAAGCCGTTCAAGGCAAAAAAGCCCTCGATGTCGTTTTTCACGGCACTGTCGCTGTCGCTCAATAACCTTATGACCAAAAAGGGCCGTACATTTCTTACCGCCTTTGCCGGCAGTATAGGAATTATCGGAATTGCGCTTATTCTCTCGCTGTCAAACGGCGTGCAAAACTACATCAACCGCGTTCAGGAGGACACGCTCTCCTCTTATCCCATAACGATAAACGCCAAATCCGTCGATATGAGCAGTCTTGTCTCCTCGATCACCGGCGTGCACAATGAAAACGCTTCAGTACAGCGTACCGAGGAGGAGCTGGCGTCAAATGTATACTCCAGCGCCGTTATTTACGACCTGCTCAACGCGCTGAACTCTGCCGAAGTCAACGAAAACAATCTGACTGACTTCAAAAAATATCTCGACACCGAAACCGCAACCGGCGCACGTCCACTGGACGGACTTGCCACGGCGGTAAAATACAGCTATGATATCGATCTCAACATTTACGCAAAAACCGACAACGGCGATATTGTCAAAGCCGACATTTCACAACTGATAAAACAGATGTCGGCGGTCATATACGGCGTCGGCACATCGTCATCTGCCATGGATTCAACTGCGTCATATTACGCAAATGTCGACGGCTTCCGCGTCTGGGAGGAAATGCTGAGCGACGAGCAGGGTAACGGACTGGTCAACCCTCTGTTGTACGAGCAATATGACATGATATACGGCCATTGGCCGGAAAAGTACAACGAGGTCGTGCTGGTAGTTGATAAAAACAACTCTGTCAGCGACATGGTGCTGTACTGTCTCGGTCTTCTCTCCGCCGAGGATATAGCAAACGCAGTAAAGGATTCGGCAGAGGGCAAAGAGATCGAAACCGAGCTGCGCAGCTGGACATTTGAGGAAATATGCAATATCACGCTGAAATACATTCCGTCTGCCGCAAAATACAGCTATAACGCCGTAACAGGAGGATACACCGATCTGTCGGACACTGAGACGGGGCTGTCGTATCTGTATAACGAGGCCGATGAACTTAAGATCGTCGGCATCATACGCGGTAACAGCGATGCCGTGTCAACAATGTTGAGCGGTTCTATCGGCTATACCTCTGCGCTGACCGAGCATATGATACAACAGATCGAACAGACCGAGATCGTGCAAAAGCAGTTGGCCGACAAGCAAAACGACGTCATACTGAATCTCCCATTCAAGGTTGAGGGCGAGGAGCCTACCCAAGCTCAAAAAGCCGAAGCGGTAAAAGCCCTGCTGTCGGGTTCCGACGCAACCGACCGTGCCTCTGCCTATACCGCACTTATGTCACATCCGACTGATGAATATGTTAATGCGGCAGTCGAATCGACAATGGCCGGCCTTACACGCGAATACATCGAGAAAATGCTTACAGAAGCCTACACCGCGCAAATGCCGACCGCCGATCCCGAATCGGTAAAGAAATACATTGCCGAGATGGACGATGACACACTTTTCGGATATGTCCGCAAAATGCTGGCGGAGCAGGTGCGTGAGCAATACAGCACCACTATGGCAGAGCAGCTGGGCGCTATGACCGTCGACCAGCTTGCGGCAATGTGGGACAACACCGCCTTCTCCGAAGCTCAGTATGCCTCGCTTTACGACGAGTATGTTCCGGCTACGGCCTCAGACTCAAGCTACGATGAAAATCTGGCTCTGCTCGGCTATGTTGATATAAACAGCCCCTCGTCTGTCAGTATATACGCCACGACATTCTCGGACAAGGAAAAAATCGCCGCTATAATCGATGAATACAATGAAGCCGCCGACAACGAAGCCGACAAAATCACATATGTCGACTATGTCGCACTGCTTATGTCATCAATTACTACCATAATAAATGCCATATCATATGTGCTGATGGCTTTTGTGTCGATCTCACTGCTGGTATCCTCCATTATGATAGGAATAATCACCTATATTTCAGTGCTCGAGCGAACCAAGGAGATAGGTATACTGCGAGCCATGGGCGCATCCAAGCGCGATGTCAAGCGTGTGTTTAACGCCGAAACCATGATCGTTGGCTTTACATCCGGGGCAATCGGCATCGGAGTCACGGTACTTCTGTGTATTCCAATCAACATCATTATACGTCACCTCACCAATATACAGAGTCTGGGAGCCGCGCTCCCGCCCGTTGCAGGGTTGATACTCGTGGCTATCAGCGTTATACTGACGCTGGTTGCCGGGCTTATCCCGTCAGCTCTGGCGGCTAAACGTGATCCTGTAATAGCGCTGAGAACAGAATAACCCGTAATGGCCGCCGCAAGGCGGCCTTTTTTATTTGCGAACAAAGCCATTTGATAACTACACATAAAAAGCACTCAAGCCCGTAAACAGCCCCTTCAACTGCCGTACATCCGGCAAATCCGATGTCAGCTTCATTATAAAACGCTGAAAATCACTGTTGACATGAGGGTAAAACGGTGGTATAATGTAATACAAGTTACACAAGTATAACCATTATCAATTACGGAGGCTATTAAAATGCCAAGTTTCCCCAAAGACAAATACATGTCGCTTGTCAAGGTCGGCGAGAAAGGACAGATCGTAATACCCAAGGAAATACGCGACATGTTCGGCATAGAGCCGGGCGACACACTGTTGATGCTGGCCGACAAATCACGCGGCATAGCTATACCGCCGCCACAAGAAGCCGAAAAAATACATGATTCCATATTCGGAGGCGACAAATGAAAGACATTGAAATCCGCGGACTGTCAAAAAGCTTCGGACAGAAGGTCGCGGTAGACAACATTTCACTTGACGTTGAGCAGGGAGAGCTACTGGGACTTCTCGGAGTAAACGGTGCGGGCAAGACCACCACGATACGGCTGCTGTCCTGCCTGTCGCGGCCGAGCGGAGGGGACGCACTGATCTGCGGACACAGCATAGTTCATGATGAACAAGATGTAAAAAGTATGATCAGCATCTCACCGCAGGAAACGTCCGTTGCCCCCAATCTCACGGTACGTGAAAATCTTCAGCTCATCGCGGGCATATACGGCCGGCCTCGGGCGCAGGCCGAGCGTGTAATAGAGCGTTTTTCGCTCGGCCAAATAGCCGATACACGGGCAAAAAAGCTGTCTGGCGGCTGGCAGAGACGACTGTCGATCGCAATGGCCATGGTATCAGAGCCGCGGGTGCTGTTTTTAGACGAACCTACGCTGGGACTTGACGTACTCGCGCGCCGCGAGCTGTGGAATCACATAGTGGCACTTAAAGGTCACATCACCATGGTGCTGACCACACATTATCTTGAAGAGGTTGAGGCACTGTGCGACCGTGTAGCCGTCATGGCAAACGGTCACATACTTGCCGTCGGAACCGTTGCCGAGCTTACCGCGGCGACCGGCACACAAAACCTCGAGGACGCGTTTATATCGATTTCGGAGGGGCGGGAGGTTAAAATATGAAAAGAGCGTTTTTGTTTGCCGGGCGCTGTCTGCGTGAGCTGCTGCGCGAGCCGCTGAGCTACATATTCTGCCTGGGCTTTCCGCTTGTCATGCTTGCGCTTATGACCGCCATAAACAGCATGATACCGGCCGGAACCATGACACTGTTCAACATAGACAATCTTTCGGCCGGCATTGCCGTTTTCGCGCTTTCGTTTGTCATGCTGTTTGCCACGCTGTCGGTGTCCAAGGATCGTTCCGGCGCATTTCTTACCCGGTTGTTCTCATCTCCCATGTCAGCTACCGACTTTATCGTAGGATACACACTGCCCCTGCTTGTGATATCTATAGGACAATTTGCCGTAACCTTCATTTGCAGCGGGATCATAGGGGCAATAAACGGAACACCTCTCTCTTTGACGGGGATACTGCTGTGCTGCTTGTCACTGCTTCCGATCGCACTTTTTTTCATAGGTATTGGAGTGCTGTTCGGCTCGCTGTTCAGCGAACGCTCAGCGCCCCCCTGCTGCTCAATTATCATATCCGTCTGTGGCGTGCTCGGCGGAATATGGTTTGACGTTTCCATAATTCCCGAATCAAATCCGCTGAGCATCATATGCCGGGCACTGCCCTTCGCACATGCCACCGCCGTCGGACGGACACTTATAACCGGGTCGGGTGAGCCGGTCTGGGCGGATCTGCTGATATGCTCGGCATGGGCACTTGCCGCGTGGGTCGGTGCTGTACTGGCCTTCCGCTCACGCATGAAGGGCGACGCAAAATAAATTCTGAATATACACGGTGCTGTCCGGAAAAGCTATATACACAATAAAATCAAGGAGAGCATCATAATGGAACTCAAAGGATCAAAGACCGAGGCCAACCTTATGGCCGCCTTTGCAGGCGAATCTCAGGCGACAAACAAATATTCATATTATGCCTCCCGCGCTCGAAAGGACGGTTACGTCCAGATAGCCGACATATTCGAGCTGACTGCAGGCAACGAGCGGGAGCACGCCAAGCTGTGGTTCAAGATATTGCACGGCGACGCTGTACCTGACACGACCGACAATCTCAAGGATGCCGTTGCGGGCGAGAATTATGAGTGGACCAACATGTACGCCGCCTTTGCCGCCGATGCGCGTGCCGAAGGCTTTGGGCACATAGCATGGCTGTTCGAGGCGGTAGGTAAAATTGAAAAGGAGCACGAGCAACGCTTCAGGAAATTGCTCACCAACGTAAAGGACGGATTGCTTTTCTCCCGCGAGCATGACACAGTATGGATATGTACCAACTGCGGGCATGTCACTATCGGCAGAAAGGCACCGGAGGTATGCCCCGTTTGCGCCCACCCGCAAGGATTTTTCGAGCAAAAAGCGGAAAACTATTGATCAATCGTCCGCAAACAAAAATCACTTTACTGTTTTTGAAACGGTAAAGTGATTTTTATTTTGAATCAGCCTATATCTTAATCTGAAACTCACCGCAGTCAAACGTCCCGCTTGCCTGCGCAAGTCCGTTTACTTGTTCAAGCTCAGCGAACGCCCGGCTGATATCGCCGATGATCCCCGGCTTCAGCCCGATTGAATGATGCCCCGGCAATATCCGTCGGATATCCAACTGCTCCACCCGCCTGACAGAGCTGTAAAACCTGTGCGGATCGGTCGTAGGATAGTCGGCGTACAGACAGCCGCGGTAGATCAGATCCCCACCGAACAGATATCCACGCCTCTCGTCGTAAAAGCAACAGTGTCCCGGCGAATGTCCGGGCGTGTGTATCACCTTTATATCCCTGCCGCCGAGTGAGAAGGTATCGCCATCCGCAAGCAATGCCGACGGCCGGCCCTCAAACACACTGTAGCTGTTTATATCAAAGTCCTCCGGCAAATCACACGGCGGACGTGTAAGGTTGCGCCTTACCGCTTGCACCGGCAACGGGAAGTGCCCGTTTATCCACTCATACTCTGCCGCGTGCACGGCAAAATCCGAAAAGCGTCCGTGCCCGCCAATGTGATCCCAATGTACATGTGTCGTAAGCACAAAAACCGGCAGCGATGTCAGCTTCGACGTCACACAGCTGATGTCGGCAACTCCAAGTCCGCTATCTATCAGCACAGCATGTTCACGACCGACAGCAAGATAGCAATGCGACTCCTCCCAATGACGGTATTCACTGATACAGTAGGTGTCGTCATCTATGCGCTCAACATCAAACCAGTCTCTCATGCCCGTCTCCTACTTAGAGCACCTCAGCCGTGCCGCTTCGTCGGCATCGGGCGTTACATAGGCCGTCCAGTTGGTGTGATATATGACAAACCCCGGCTTGGCTCCCGGTGCTTTTTTCAGGTTGCGCACACGTGTGTAATCGACAGCCACGTTATGACCGTCCGACGCACCTGAATAAAGCGCCGCTATACGCGCAGCCTGCGTAAAATCGATATCCCCCGGTTCGCGTCCGCCGCACTCAAGTATGACGTGCGACCCCGGACGTCCCTTTGCATGAAACCAGTAATCGTTTTTATCTGCCACCTTGTGCGTGATAAATTCGTTCTGCGTGTTGTTTTTACCGCACAGCACCGAAAATCCTCCGTCCGTGACGAATTTCAGATATCTGTGCGTCGCGCGTCGCGGAGCGGTATATCCTTTCATACGTGACGCATACCCCGAGTCAAACAGCTCTGCACGTATCTCCCCGAGGTCCTCGGTGGTTTCGGCATGCCCGAGCGACTCGGACACCGACCTCAGATATTCAAGCTCCTGCTCGCCCAGCTCTATCTGCCTCGTCAGCTCGACTGTGGCATGCTTTGACTTGTTGTATTTTTTATAAAGCCGCTGGGCGTTGGCCACCGGCGTCAGCATGGGATCAAGCTCTACGCGGCACACCGGAAATGTTCCGTCCTCACGCATATTTCCGTAATCGGTGAGAATCGCCTCACGGCTTCCCTTTTCAATCGCGTACAGATTTGCTGTTATCAGATCCCCCTGGCGTTTGTACTCCTCACCCTGTGCGCACTGCGCCAACTCCTGGCGCTGGTGCTCCAGCTTGCGGCTGATGCGCGCATTGGCATTTGCGATCATGTGCAATATATCGGCCGCGCGCTGTCTGACCTTCTGCTCACGGTCACGCTCGCCGTAATAGACGTCAAGCAGCTCTCCCGGGCTGTCAAAACGGCGCAAAGCCTCGCTGCCGTACTGCGTCAGCGGCAAAAACGCATACTCTACCGGCCGACCGTCAACCGTGGCTATCGTGGGAGCGTATTCACCCGTCCTTATCATACTCATAACGCGCGCAAGCTCTCGCCACAGCCGGCCGGCATCGCAGTATTTCAGCGGCGTATCGGTATGGCGCGTGGCACGGTATACTATCTCCCTCGCAACTGCGGACGAAATGCCCTGATACGTCCCGCTGATAAATTTGTCGCCTCTCAGCTCTCCGGGTGCAGCATCAAAGCGTGCGGAAAATCCTGCCTCGCTCTCATCAAGCGGGTTGACTTTATCCTGCGCCGGCGGCAGCTCGTACTTCATGCCAGGCAGGACCTGACGCCGGCTCGACGTTGTAAAATCGACCGGTCTGTGCGCCGCTATGACCTTCATATCGCCGTCAGTGAATATCAGGTTGCTGTACTTGCCCATGACCTCGGCTATTAGATACTTAGTGCACTCAAAGCCCATTTCGTCACGGCACTCAAAGCCAAGTCTGACTGCACGCTCAAAGCCCAGCTGCTCTATTGAGGACAGCTTACCGCCGCCCAGCCGTTTTCGCAGCAAAAGGCAGAACATGGGCGGCACCGCGGGGTTTTCTTTGGGAAGCGCGCTGTAGCATATGCGGGGATTGTTGGAGCCCGCATTGATGAGTATGCGCCGACCGCCCAACGTTGTGCGAAGCTGGATCACTATCTCGTCGCGCTCGGGCTGATAAATTTTTTCTATGCGCCCACCGGTCGCCGTGCTGCGTATCTCAGACACCGCACACGCCAGCATGCCTGCATCAAATGCCATATAGTTACCTCAAGAAATTGCCGGGGCACTGCCCCGGACAAAATGTGTAAAGGACGGAGCGCAGCCCCCGAGCACCTAACCCGGTGCCCGGACGTCGCTCTGACGCAGCTTATTGTTCTCCGAACATTATTTTATCCACATTGTCCAGCGAATCAAACACAAAATCAGGCTTTTCGGCAGGTGCGGCGGCATCTACGTCAGAAGGCTGTGTTTCGCCCGAGAGGACCAGAACCGCTGTGACGCCGTGCTTTTTACCGATAGCGATATCGGTATACAGACGGTCTCCGAAAATGCACATTTCGTCAAGGCCGAACCCGGTGGCCTCGCTTATCATATCGATGGTCTCACGGTAGGGCTTGCCGAAATATGTGGGTGTCTTGCCCGTCGAGGCCGTAACAAAGGCGGCAATAGCGCCGCTGTCGGGAATAAACCCGGTCTCGGTGGGGCAGTTGAAGTCGGGGTGAGTGGACAGATACTCGGCACCGCCGCGGACAAAGCGGCAGGCATTGTCCATTTTCTTATATGTAAGTGAGGTATCAAAGCTGGTGACAACAATATCCGCCTTTTCCTCGTCTCCGTTCAGCATTCTGATACCGTTCTCACGGAAGTTTTCGACCAACTCATCCGTGCCGACGAGATATACGCTCTTGCCGGGACGGTGCCGCTTAAGAAACTCAATAGTAACATCGCCGGAGGTCATAATTTCGTCGGGTGTGGGTGAAAAGCCGAGCTTTGTCAGCTTTTTGACGTAGAACTCAGTCGTATGCGAGGCATTGTTTGTAAAAAACAGTACGCGCTTACCGGAAGAGCGGAGGTGGTTGATGAAGCGGATAGCAAAATCAAAAACATTATATCCAAGGTAAATTGTGCCGTCCATATCGAAGATATACAGCTTCTTTTCGGAGAGCACCGCTGTATCGGGGTTTTTGAAATCCATGATCGTTTCCTCTTTTATTTACTGATTTGAGGTAATTATAACACATTGTTGATTTTTTTGCAATAGTGTGATATACTATAATTCACCAACAAATAGCTGAGGTAAAATATGCAAAACGTGATAGGCATAGACGTCGGCGGCAGCACCACGAAAATCGTAGGCTTCCGCAAGGACGGCGTCAGAATTGAAATGATACAGCCGCAGTTCGTGCGGGCGGCCGACCCGATAACGTCGGTGTACGGAGCATTCGGCCGCTTCACATCACAGAACGGGCTTGAGCTCTCGGATATTGACTGCGTAATGATGACGGGCGTAGGCTCAACATTTGTGCAGAAGCCGATATACTCGCTTGACTGCCGGGCAGTGTCCGAATTTTCAAGCGTGGGACTTGGCGGGCTGTATCTGTCGGGACTCGATGAGGCCATTGTGGTCAGCATGGGAACCGGTACTGCACTGATACACGCCACACACCGAGGGGGCGAAACCAAGACGGAATATCTCGGCGGCACCGGCGTCGGCGGCGGCACACTTATCGGTCTGTCGCGCAAGATACTTGGTGTCGACACCATAGAACACATAGAACAGCTGTGCGAGGGCGGCGATCTCAACAAGATCGACCTGCGCATAAAGGACATATCCGACAACTCTCTGTTTCCCAGCGTCAACCACGAGTTGACGGCCTCAAACTTCGGCAAGCTGAGCGATATTGCCGGCAAGCATGACATCGCGCTCGGAATCGCCAATATGGTAGCCGAAACCATCGCCATGGTGTCGATTTTTGCCGCTCGCGGACACGGCCTGCGCGACATAGTACTGACAGGCAACCTGTCCTGCGTCAGTCCGGTGCGGAAAATAATAATGGGACTGTCCGAGTCGTTCGGCGTGAACTTTGTATGCCCCGACAATGCTCAGTTCGCAACCGTGATCGGCGCGGCACTGCTCGGCCTGGACGGATAACTCCGGTCTCTGTTTACTAAAAACTAACATTTTTAAAAGCGCAATGAATATTTGCGCTTTTTTTATTTCACAATAATATACGAACAAATAACAAAGGAGCGCATATGAAAACATTCGTATACACCATAGCCGACGAGCACGGCATACACGCCCGGCCTGCCGGCATACTGGTCAACTGTGCCAAGCAGTTCGCCTCGGACATAAAGGTAAGCAAAAACGGCCGCGAGGTGGACGCAAAGCATCTGCTGGCGGTCATGAGTCTTGCGGGAAAGCATGGCGAGGAGCTGATATTCACAGTCAGCGGCAAGGATGAAGCACACGCTGCCCGGGCGCTTGAGCAGTGTTGTCATGAGAATATAGGCTGAGGTGAACCTATGAACAACACTGTAAGAACTCCTCTTACATTCAGCGGCCGGGGCATAGGACACGGCAGTGCCATAGGCAAGCTGAACTTTTACCGTCGGTCCGAACGTATGAGTCAGGGTGGCATACGCCGCAGCCGTTCGGCAGGAGAAGAAACTCAGCTGTTGCGCCGAGCCATAGCTGACGCGCGCGACCAGCTGTCACGCCTGTACGACACCACTCACCGCCGCGCAGGTGAAAACGAGGCTCAGATATTTGAAATTCACCGTATGCTGCTGGAGGACGACGACTTTTTGTCAGTCGCCGAATCGCTTATACTGGACGGATATTCTGCCGCATATGCCGTAAGTGAGGCGGCAGAACGATACAGTGCCGTATTTGCATCTATTGAGGACGATTATCTGTCGGCACGCGCGGCCGATCTGCGAGATGTGGCCTCGCGGGTAGCGTCCATATTGCAGGGCGGCGACACCGGACGGACTGTCGAGCTGTCGGGCGACGAAAAATACATCATCGCCGCTTCCGACCTCACGCCGAGCGAAACGGTACAGCTTGACCGTGACCGCATACTCGGCTTTGTCACGTTTGCCGGTTCGCCCAACTCACACACCGCCATTCTTGCCCGTGCTCTGGGCATTCCCGCACTGATAGGGACCGGCGAAATAAACGGCGACTGCAATGGTGCCGACGCCATAATCGACGCCGATTCCGGCTTGCTTTACGTCAATCCCGACAACTCAATGCTGGCCCGCTACCGCGACAAACAGCGCCGTGATGCAGAGGACGCACACCGCCAACAGCTGTTTCGCGGACGGCCGACCGTTACGCGCTCCGGACGGAGACTGCGGCTATACGCCAATATCGGCAACGAGCGCGACGCCGCACTGGCGCTCCAGAACGATGCCGAAGGCATCGGCCTGCTGCGCTCCGAATTTCTGTATCTTGAATCGGACACCTGCCCCGATGAAGAAACCATATTCAACGCTTACCGCGAAACAGTCAAGACCATGTCAGGCAGGCCGGTTATAATCCGCACATTGGACATAGGGGCCGACAAGCAGGTATCCTATATTGATCCGGGAAGAGAGGAAAACCCGGCGCTGGGATTGAGAGGCGTACGGCTGTCGTTGGCCTCTCCCGAGCTGTTCAGGACACAACTCCGAGCCATATGCCGGGCATCGGCCTACGGCCCTGTATCGGTGATGGTTCCCATGATCTCCGTACCGCATGAGGTTCTGCGTTGCCGTGAGATACTCGAAAAAGTTCAGTCTGAGCTGGCTGCCGAGAGAATACCGTTCGACGCAAAAATGCCGTTCGGAATAATGCTGGAAACGCCCGCTGCCGCGGTTCTGAGCGCAGAGCTTGCACGTATGGTCGACTTTTTCTCGGTCGGGACGAATGACCTGATTCAATACACGCTGGCGGCCGACCGCCAGAACCCC
>URHI01000015.1 GCA_900547565.1 uncultured Eubacteriales bacterium
GATCACATTCTTGAAGTCCAGTACGGTTATCAGTCAGTCTGGAGCGGCACAGCTTCCCCTTCAGGTATCCATTGGAAATAAATCAGATTTTCTCTCATTGAAAAAGAATAGAAAGGAAAGAAATGAAAAAATCCTGATTTATTTTAATGATGCAGATGTGCCGGGGCTGGAAGCCCGGTCGGATATTGAGCGCTGGAAACTGCTCACGCAAACTGCGAATTATACAGGCTGCTGTAGAAGCCTCCGGCAGCCATAAGCGTTTCATGGTTACCCTGCTCGATGACATTTCCGTCCTTGACCACCAGAATTATATCGGCGTTCTGTATAGTGGAGAGTCTGTGCGCGATGACAAAGCAGGTACGTCCTTGCATAAGCGAGCGCATAGCTTGCTGTATTTGCTGTTCGGTGCGTGAATCTACATTGGAGGTTGCTTCATCAAGGATCAGCATTGATGATTTTGGAAGCATTGCGCGGGCAATGGTAATGAGCTGCTTTTGCCCCTTTGATATGTTGATGCCGTCATCGGTAAGAAGGGTGTCATAGCCGTTGGGCAGAGCCTCAATAAATGAATGTATGTGCGCGGCCTTGGCAGCGGCGATTATTTCGTCCATTGTGGCATCCGAGCGGCCGTAGCTGATATTTTCGGCAATAGTGCCGCCGAACAGCCAGGTATCCTGCAGCACCATGGTGTAGGCACGCCTCAGACTGTCGCGGTCAAGCTCACGGATCTCGGTGCCGTCGACGAAAATGCGTCCCGAGTCCACGTCATAAAAACGCATAAGCAGATTGATGATCGTTGTTTTTCCGGCACCTGTGGGACCGACAATTGCCACGGTACTGCCCGGCTTGACATCTATTGACAGGTCATGAAGAATGGTCCTTCCCGGGGCATATCCGAATTTCACATGCTCAAGCCGCACATTGCCGTTTACATGCCCGAGCTGCACATTGCCGTTATAATTTTTATTGGACTCACGTGCGGCGCTGACTTCGTCTTCATTGGGCTCATCAATTACCCGGAACACACGCTCAGCCGCGGCAAGCGCCGACTGCAATTCGCTGAGTATGTTGGCAAACTCGTTGATAGGTCCGGCGAATTTTCGTGAATACTGTACAAATGCCGACACGCCGCCCAGCGTCATAAAAAACATCGAGCCTGCCTGAACTATGCCCGAGTCGGACAGCATGTAGAATATGCCGCCGAGTATTATCACCATAGCCAGAGACATGTTGTTGATGAAATTCACGCCGGGGCCGATGATCGCACCGTGATAGTCGGCATCGTAATAGGCGTCGACCGCATCGGCGTTGCGCTCGTCGAAACGGCCGGATATAACCGATTCGCGGCCGTATATTTTGATTGAGCGTTGACCTGACAGCATTTCCTCAGCGTATCCGTTGAGCATACCCAGCTTCATTGAGCGTTTTTTGAAAAGCGGGCGGATTTTTTTGGTTTTGTATTTTGTGAATATTATGGACACGGGCACCGTGACGGCAAATACCAGTATCAGCATCGGGGAAATAGACATCATCATGATAAGAGAGCCTACCACGGTTACAACGCTTGTACATACCTGAAGCAGGTCGTGTGACAGCGATGAGTTGACTGTGTCCACGTCGTATGAGATCCGGCTGATTATGTCGCCTGTTGCGTGTGTGTCAAAATAGCTGACGGGAAGCTCGGTAAGACGGTTGAACAGCTGGCGGCGCATGGTGTAGATGATCTTTTGACTCAGTCTGACCATTACCACTGCCAGTGCATACGACATGATAGCGGCGGCAGAGTAGAAAATTACCAGCAGTCCGCAGTATTTTAACACCGAAGTCATATCGACGGCGCCGGCACCGGGGCGTATTGCATCTATGGCCGCGCCTGACAGCTTGGGCCCGATCAGCGACAGCACGTTTGAGGCCAGCATAAGGCAAAGGGCTATGAGTACATACCATTTGTGCTCAAGCAAATATCCGCTCAGCCGTTTCAGAACGGCGCTTTTTGTCTTGGAATCAATTTTTTCCTCCGGACGGGAGCTGTTGAGCGAGCGGAGCTTGCCCATTCCGCCTCCTCCACCGGGAAATCCGGGATTATTCAAGAAAAGCACCTCCCATTTGAGACTGACTTATTTCGCGGTAGACCCCGCAGTTCTGCATGAGGCTGTCGTGATTGCCCATTCCGATTATTCGGCCTTCGTCAAGCACGATTATGACGTCAGAGTTCATGACCGAGCTTATGCGCTGTGCCACGACGATCACCGTCATGCCGTCCGTTCCGTCGGCGATAGCGCGGCGCAGTGCGGAATCGGTCTTATAGTCGAGCGCCGACGACGAGTCGTCAAGTATGAGAATGTCGGGACTCCCTGCCAGTGCCCGGGCTATGAGAAGGCGCTGCTTTTGTCCTCCGCTGATGTTGGTACCTTTGGTAGTGAGCATGTGTTCCCAGCCATCGGGATATTTTTCGATGAAGTCAGCCTGGGCCATAGCGGCCGCCGTCTTAAGCCGGCTGTCGGTAATGTCACGACCGAATGCAACATTTTCCCGAATACTGTCGGCATACAGAAAGTCGTTCTGCATGACTGCACCGAACATTGAGTGAAGCTCATCTGTCGGTATAGTGCGTACGTCCCGTCCGCCTATACGTATTGAGCCTGAGTCGATATCATACAGGCGCATCAGCAGTGAAATTATCGTCGACTTGCCCGATCCTGTCGCACCTATGATTCCGAGCGAGCCACCGCGCGGTATGCGGAAGCTGATGTCGGAAAGGTTGTTTTTGGTTTTGTTATATGAAAAATTTACATGCTCGAAGGTTATGTATCCGGAGCTGCCGTCCGCACGGGTAGGAAATTCGGCACTGCTTTTCAGCATCAGGTCTTCGGGGCACTCCAATACCTCGGCTATGCGTCCGGCAGATGCCGAGCACTTGGTATACATGACAAATATCCGAGTGACGCTCATCATAGCCTGCGAGATCAACGTGAAATACTGCATGAATGTGAGTATTCGTCCCGGCTTTGACAGTCCGCCGTTGACCAGAATACCGCCTATTAGTATTACGCCGGCTATACCGACGTTCATGAAAAACGTCATCAGAGGATTTGTAGCCGCCATTGTTATGCCGGCTTTTTGTTCATCGTGAACCAGTGTACGGTTGACCCGGTCGTAACGCTCGCGTTCATATTTGGTTTTGGACAGCGCCTTGATGACGCGTATGCCCTGTGCGTCCTCACGTACAACTCGCGTCATACCGTCTACCGAACGCTGAACCTGAGTGTAAAGCGGTATACCGCGTTTTGAAATGAACATAACAGCCAGTGCTATAAGCGGCAGTATAGCAAACATGACCACCGCCATACGATAGTCGATGATTGCGGTTATGACGCCGCCGCCTATCAGCAGAATTGGCGCACGGACGCCCATTCTCTGCATCATGCCGACAAAGTGATGAAAATTATATGTATCCGATGTCAGTCGGGACTCAAGGCTCGGCACCGTGAATTTGTCTACCTGTGCCGATGACAGCCGCATCGTTTTGTCGAACAGGTCGTGGCGCACCGCCTCAGAAGTGTTGCGGGCGACCTTGGCCGCCATGCGATTGGCGGTGACATTCATGATCACGGCGAGCAGAGCGCACAGCACCATAAGCAGGCCCCACAGTATTATCTGACGTACGCTTTGACGCGGAACAACATCGTCGATTATGTATCCGAGTATGTACGGAAGTATCAGCTCCATCATTGTTCCGAGAAATTTTATTGACAGACCGATCGTCATACGGCCGAAAAACGGCTTGAGATATTTCAGCAAGTGCTTCATTTGTTATCGCTCTCCCAGGATGAATCGATCTCTTTGTTGACGGCTGCCGTTGCCCGCTTTGTCATGCGGGACAGCATGGAGGTGAACTGCTCCATTTCGTCTTCGGTGAATTCCTCCGTCAGGTAGGAATTCCAGCTCTTGACGGCTTCGGTTACGCGCGGCATGATGTCATATGCCTTTTGCGTAGGGTAAACGAGTATTACACGTTTGTCCTCCTCGCTTTGACGCCGCTCAACATAACCCAGCTTTTCAAGCTGCGTAAGATGGCGGGTGACGTTGCTTTTGTTGATGTAAATGTGCTTTGACAGCTGTTCCTGCGACATGCCCGGATGGCGGCACAGAGCAAAAAGATATGCTGTGTGGGCGCCTCCGATTCCCGTACCGTTGAGCATTGCGGCATGGTAAATGTTGGAGCATCTGCCGATGATCTTTATCTGCCTCATGAAAGACGGCATGACATACCTCCCGGCAAGCGGATTTATTAGTTGCGTTCGCAACCTTTTTTATTATAGCACCTTTTTATAGTTTGTCAAGACACTTAATGTGAAAAAATCAAGTCGTATTTGAACTGTCCGGTGTGCGGTATGTCTTTTCGGCTGATTTGCCAATGGACTTCAACATATAAAACGCGGTGTGCATCTGATACCGCACACCGCGTTTTTGCCGGACTTTTATGAATATACTGCTTCAAAAGTCTGCAAAGCAACTTATTGAATTTCAAACGTTTTAATAGCCTTGATTGCGGGACCGTCGGGATACTGGTCCACTTGTCCAAGCGCGAAAAAGTGTCCGTCTGCGCGGCATATCCGCACTCGTTGACCGATGGCAAACGAAGTTCCCAGCTTACGCTGGTATATTTCGCAGCCCGAACGGCACAGCCGTTCATAAAATGCAGGCAATGCCACAGCCGGCAAGTCGGTAAACAGAGATTCAACCGGCAGCAGCAGCTTATCTGCTTCATCCGATGACATGTCCGCCAGCCTGTCCGGAGTTACGGCATTGCGCACGACAAAATCTCCGACGCTTATTCTGCGAAGCGCCGCCATGACACCGCCACAGCCCAATTCTGCACCGATATCGGCGCACAACGTCCGGATATAGGTACCGGCCGAACATTCCACGTCAAGTGCAAAATCGGACGACGCCGGAGTCGGCTCGCACGCCAGTGAATATACCGTCACCGGACGCGGTAGACGTTCTATTTCGCCGCCCTCACGGGCAATGTCAACCAGCTTGCGTCCGCCGACCTTAAGTGCGCTGTACATAGGAGGCGTCTGCATGATCTCTCCCCGGAATTGTCCGCACACCTCTTGCACACGCGCGGCGCATGGAAGCGTGTCTGATACCGTCAGCACTTGTCCGGAAGTATCCTCGGTGTCGGTCGTAAGTCCCAGACGCAGTAAGGCATGATAACGCTTGCGGTGGCAGACAATATATTCTGCCGCTTTGGCCGCCCTACCGACCAGCACGACAAGCAGTCCCGTTGCCATAGGATCCAGCGTCCCGGTGTGCCCCACCCGGCGCAGCCCCATGACCCGGCGTACCTTATTTACCACATCATGAGAAGTAAGCCCCGACGGCTTGTCAATGAGCAATACGCCGGAGCTTTCATTCTGATTTTGTTTCATCAGAGAATAATGTCCTTGAGCGGTCTTTTGGGCACGTAATGACAGCCGTCTGCGCGGTAATAACCGACTTCCGAGCCTTGTGCTTCGGTCAGTACCACCTTTTCGTCCGGCTTTCCGAGCGCAAGCACCAGCATTATCATGTTTGTCTCGGGAATATTAAGCGCGGCGTGCAGCTTGTCACGGTCAAAGCTGCCTATCATACAGCCGCCGAGTCCCGCTTCGGTGGCCGCCAGCAGAATGGTCTGCGCGACTATTCCGACGTCACGCAGAAATGTCGTGAGGGTTTCTGCTATGGTCATGTCACAGCAAATGACTATATATGCTGTCGGTGCGTGACCGTCCGGAGGTAATTTGACATTTTTGAGCCTGCCAGCCCATGCGGTCAGCAAAAGTACGCGGTCACATTCCTCGGGCGTGCAGACCAGTCGGTATTTCAGCGGCTGAATGTTGCGGCTGGACGATGTACAGCGCGCTATATCCACGAACTCCAGCAGTTCGTCGCGCGTGATTGTACGGTTAGGGTCAAATGAGCGGTAGCTGCGGTTTTTTTGCACAATGTCTTTAATCATGGTGTGCCTCCCGTTTTATCGGAAAATAACGCAGGCGGCGTTGATCGCAATGCCCTGCGCCGTGAATGAGGTTTCATATTCGGTCATTATGTTACCGACGGAGTAGGGGGAGTGATGCAAGTCTCGGGTCTGGTATTCGACCTCAAGTCCTGCCGCGGCGAACTGCTCAAGGCTGAAGTCAAAAAGCGATACGTTGTCGGTTTTGAAATAAAGCCTTCCTCCACATACCAGCACGCGGCGGTACATCTCAAGAAAACCTATATGCGTAAGTCTACGCTTGGCGTAGCCGGCCTTGGGCCACGGGTCGCTGAAGTTAAGGTAAATGCGCTCAAGGCAGTGTGGCGGCAGCCATTCGCCGAGATTCTGCGCGTTGCCTATGACAAAACGCAGATTGTCGCCGGGGCGGCTGTCTCTACTTGCGGCGGCGCGTTCGAGTGCGAGGCAGGCCACATCCGGAACCCGCTCCAGTGCGATGAGATTAATACCCGGCTCAGCTGTTGCAAGCCCGCAGGCAAACGAGCCTTTTCCGCACCCGATCTCAAGGCACAGCGGCCGCGTCACTACGAAAGGAGCCTGCGGGTTGGCGGCAAGCACTGTCGGATCTGATATGAGCAGTTCGGCACAGGCGGCGATCCGTTCCGCACCGTGCTTTTTATGCCGCATACGCATCAGACGTTGAAACGGAACAGCACAACGTCACCGTCCCGTATGACATAGTCCTTGCCCTCGGAGCGGATAAGCCCGGCCTCCTTGGCGGCGTTCATGCTGCCTACTCTGACGAGGTCATCGTAGCTGACGATCTCGGCGCGTATGAAGCCGCGCTCAAAGTCACTGTGTATTTTTCCTGCCGCCTGAGGCGCCTTGGTGCCGCGTGTGATCGTCCATGCGCGGACCTCCTTTGGACCGGCGGTAAGATAGCTTATAAGGCCCAGTAGGGCATAGCTCGATCGGATAAGCCTGTCAAGGCCCGATTCCTCAATGCCGAGATCGGCGAGAAATGCAACTTTTTCGTCCGCCTCCAGCTCGGCGATCTCGGCCTCTATCTGGGCACAGACGGCTATGACCTCGGCTCCTTCGCTCTCGGCGTGCTCGCGGAGCTTATGATAATAGGGGTTTCCGCTGGGGTCTGCCGCATCATCTTCGCCTACATTGGCAACGTAAATAATGGGCTTGAGAGTAAGTAGCGGGGTGTCCGACAGCATATCGCGTTCTTCGCTGGTCAGGTCTACCGAGCGGGCGCTTTTTCCGTCTGACAGTGCGGCGTACACGCGCTCAAGCACGTCAAGCTCACCGGCGAGTGAGCGATCGTTTTTTGCCAGCTTGCGCGTGCGGTCGAGGCGGCGCTCGATCATTTCCATGTCTGAAAAAATCAGCTCCATGTTGATGATCTCAAGGTCGCGCAGCGGATCGACCGAGCCTTCTACATGAATTATATTACCGTCCTCAAAGCAACGGACAACGTGGACGATAGCGTCCACCTCGCGTATGTGCGAAAGAAATTTATTGCCTAACCCTTCTCCTTGTGACGCGCCGCGTACCAGTCCCGCAATGTCGACAAATTCGATGGTGGCGGGAGTGTATTTTTCAGGATTGTACATCTGAGCCAGTACGTCCAAACGCTTGTCCGGCACAGGGACAATGCCTACGTTGGGATCAATGGTGCAGAAGGGATAGTTTGCCGATTCAGCCCGCGCGTTGGTGAGCGCATTGAACAGTGTGCTTTTGCCGACGTTTGGCAGACCTACGATGCCGAGTTTCATGGATAGCTTATACCGTACCTTTCTTTAGTTGCGACTCTTTTTCGGACACGATCCGGCATGTCCGCATTACATCAGCATAATTATATAATATTTTTTTCAATTTGGCAATAGAAAACCAAGTAAAAAAGTAAAAAACCACTTTTCAAAAATTAAATAAAGTGGTATAATAAAATGAATATAGCCACCTTCAGGTGGCAAGCGTCGGAACATGGAGGTAAAAATGCTTTATACAAAAATACTTGTAGTTGATGACGACCACAATATATGTGAAATGCTCCGTCTTTATTTTGAAAACGAAGGATACGAGGTCAAGACCGCCAACGACGGAGCCGAAGGCGTAGCTGCCTTTAAAACGTTCGAGCCTGACCTGGTTCTGCTTGATATAATGCTTCCCAAAAAGGACGGCTGGCAGGTGTGCCGTGAGATACGTGAGGTATCGTCAAAGCCGGTCATCATGATAACGGCTAAGGGAGAGGTCTTCGATAAGGTGCTGGGCCTTGAGCTTGGTGCCGATGATTTTGTGGTCAAGCCTTTTGATATGAAGGAGCTGTCCGCGCGGGTCAAGGCCGTGCTGCGGCGCTACTCGGCTCACAACGCTGCAGATGACGGTGAAGTCATAAAGTTCGATAACATCGAGATCAGCAAGCAGAAATACGAGCTTAAGCTACGCGGCAAGCCGGTCGATATTCCGCCCAAGGAGCTTGAGCTGCTGTATTTTCTTGCATCAAACTACAACCGTGTATTCAGCCGCGACCAGCTGCTCGACAAGGTGTGGGGGTTTGATTATCTTGGAGATTCCCGCACGGTGGACGTGCATGTCAAGCGACTGCGCGAAAAGCTGGACGGCGTGTCCGATAAATGGGTGCTTAAAACAGTCTGGGGCATCGGATATAAATTTGAGCTGCTGAACTGAGTTATCCGGCGGCGGTGAGGAGAGCATGGCATTATGTTCAAAAGCATTTTTGCAAAGTACATAACGGCATTTATGCTGATCATACTGATCAGCTTTGTGGCACTTATCGCCATCATCACCTCAACCGTAAACAATTATTCGGTAGTGTCAAGGACTGAACAGGTCGAGAGCGCGGCGCACTCGGTTGCGTCTTATCTTGAGGACAAGCTGGCACGTACAGGCCTTACCGACTTTTCGGCATTTGTTGTTCTAAATGAATCGGATATCACGGCGGTCATGAAGGTAGTGGCGGCCAATTCGTCGGATATCAGTATTCTTATCACAGACATCAGCGGAAACATCATACACTATACCGATAACAATACCTCGCAGGTCAACCCCGGTGCGTCCATCCCCAAGGCGGTTATGAACGAGCTGATAAACGGCCGTGAGATATCCGAGTTGAATTATCTTGAAGGCGTATTTGACGATTCGCACCTGATCTTTGCCGCTCCAGTCAACAACAGCAACAACTATGTCTGCGGAACGGTGTTTGTGTGCTCCTCGGCGGCCGTTATGGACGATCTGCTCGAAACCATGATCAAAACCATACTTGTTGCAAGCCTGTGGATAATGCTGGCGGCGCTCATCGCAGTTTACTTCATTACCGAAAAGGTGATCGGGCCGCTTAAGGATATGAGCAACGCCGCCAAGAGCTTTGCTGCCGGGCGCTTTGACGTGCGTGTTCCGGTTCGCGGCAGCGACGAGGTGGCACAGCTGGCAGTGGCCTTCAACAATATGGCTGAATCACTTGACAATCTGGAGACCATGCGCAACACCTTCATGGCCAATGTGTCGCATGATCTGCGTACCCCTATGACCACTATTGCCGGCTTTATCGACGGCATACTCGCAGGGGCTATCCCGCCGGATAAGTATGAGTATTATCTGGGCATAATAGCTAACGAGGTGCGTAGACTTTCGAGATTGGTTGCCTCACTGCTGGATATATCACGCATGCAGGCAGGCGACCGCAAATTCACCATGGCACCGTTCGATATATGCGAAATGGCGCGGCAGATCATAATATCTTTTGAGCAGAAGATCGAGGCAAAGCACCTGGAGGTCGAATTCCAGTGCGATCAGGACAATATGGCCGTCAACGCCGACCGCGACGCGATTTATCAGATACTTTACAATATCTGTGATAATGCAGTAAAGTTTTCGCGCGAGGGTGGCCTGCTGCGGCTGACTTTGGTAAGATATAAGGAAAAGAAGATCCTCGTTTCGGTGTTCAACGAAGGACAGGGAATACCGCCCGAGGATGTGCCGTATGTGTTCGAGCGCTTTTACAAAAGCGACAAGAGCCGCGGACTTGACAAGACCGGTGTGGGACTTGGCATGTTTATTGCCAAGACGATTATAAACGCGCATCATCAGGACATCTGGGTCAAGAGTGAATACGGTCAGAACTGTGAGTTCTGCTTTACCCTTGACGCGCTTCCCGGTCAGGGACACATCAGGGAAAATAAATCCAACAGTTAGAAAGGCTGAATCTATGGAAAACAAGGATTACGGGTTGCCGGAGAACGAAAATTTCAACGGCAAAGCTGACAACGCCGCTGATCTTGACAAAATAAAAAAATCCGGTGAGCAGGAAAAGCCTGCCCAAGCACCTGCGGTTACACCCGACGGTATGCCTGCGGGTACGCCGAAGCAGGCTCCGCCGGCTAACCCCGGGGCAACTCCGCTTGAAATGCCGTCGAGCGCGCCGACTGAGGTGCCAGCTAATGCTCCGACCGAGAAGCCGCCATGCGCGCCGGCTGAGATACCGGCGAGTGCACCGACCGAGATGCCGTCGAGCGCACCGGCTGAATTACCTTCAAACACAAATGTACCTGGCGCTGCGCGATATTCGTCCCAGGCACAGCCGTCAGGCAGTCCAAATACCAAGTACCGCTGGAGCTATCAGGGACAGCAGGAGCATAACAAAAAACACCGCCGGGGCGGCGGCGTACTTACCTATGCCATAATCATGACTGTCGCATTTTGTCTGTGCTTCATCACACTGCTCGGTGTGATTCTGACTGATTCGGGCTACTTCACGCCATCGGAGACACGGACTATATATGTCCGTGAATATGACTCCGAAAGCGGTGTACTGACAGTTCCCGAAATAATTTCCAAGTGCAAGCCATCGGTGGTAAGAATTGAATGTACCTCCTCAGACCTGTCGTCAAGCGGCGGAAGCGGTATAATTCTGACGGACGACGGGTATATAGCCACCAACTGCCATGTCATCAAGGATTCGGTTGAGTGCACGGTTGTAACTGTTGACGACGAGCGCTATTCTGCAACCATTATCGGTTTTGATGAGCTGTCGGACCTGGCACTGATCAAAATTGATGCAAAGGGACTTACCCCGGCCGAGATAGGCGATTCCTCTATGCTTATCGAGGGCGAGCCGGTCGTTGCGATCGGTAATCCGCTCGGTTCGGAGTTTGCCAATACCGCAACAAACGGCATTATTTCGGCGGTCAGCCGTGATGTCAAAATATACGACTCTACCGGTATACTGACCAAGAAAATGACGCTGATACAGACCAATGCTGCCGTTAACCCCGGCAACTCAGGCTGTCCGTTGCTCAATGAGCGGGGGCAGGTTATCGGCATTGTCAACATGAAGATGACCAAGACAAATTACGATGGCATCGGCTTTGCAATACCGATCAATGGGGCCATGGAGGTGCTGAACGAGATAAAGCTCACCGGCTCATATTCGGGCGGCGCCATCGCCTCACGACGCCCGCTTATCGGCATTACAGCCGGTGGCATACGAGAGGGAGACGAGTACACGCTTGACGATGGAACAAAGGGTGTTGCTGAGGTCTCGGGGGTGATCGTCAGTGCTTTGACGCCCGGACTTGATGCCGCAAACAAGCTGCAGACAGGGGATATTATCGTCGAAGTGGACGGTAAGCGTGTTTCCAATATCTACGAGGTCATGGACATTGTTAACAACAAGTCCGGCGGCGATACCATTAACGTCAAGTATTACCGTGCGGGCAGCTACAATACAGTAACCATAACGCTGGGGACTGAACAATGATTATCCGGAAGGCATTAATACAATGAGTTTATCTGCTGTCTGGTCCGCGCTGCAACAGCCCGGACTGCTCTCAACCACAGTGCGGCTCTCACTTGCCGTTCTGTGCGGAGGAATAATAGGTCTGGACCGGGGACGCCGTCGGCGCCCTGCCGGGTTCCGGACACATATGCTGGTTTGTATGGGCGCGGCGCTGACCATGCTGCTTGGTCAGTATGTCGCCATATTGCTTAAGAATTATGACGGTTTTACCGGCACTACAGACGTATCGCGTCTGGGAGCACAGGTAATAAACGGCATAGGCTTTCTCGGCGCCGGTACCATAATCGTTACCAGCCGCCAGGAGATCAAGGGCCTTACAACGGCAGCCGGGCTTTGGGCATCGGCGTGCATGGGGCTGGCTATCGGCGCGGGCTTTTATCTCGGTGCCGTGCTCGGCTGTTTTCTGATACTTATTTCAATTACGGTCATGCGGTATTTTGAAGGCTTTATACTTGCCCGTGCCCGCAACATGAACATATACGTAGAGCTGACCGATATCAACGATATCGGTACTGTGATCGACATGATCAAGACGGCCGGAATACGCATTTATGATATTGAGATCAACAAGGCAAGTCCTTATGAAGGCGCGTACGCCAGTGCGGTGTTTTCCATGCGTCTGCCTGAAAAACAGCCACATTCGGCTATAATTGCCAAGCTGGCGGGAATAAAGACCATCCGCTCGCTGGAAGAAATCTGACGCGGCGCTGCCCGAGAAAGGAATCTGATTTGAAATGAGTGAATTTTTAGCCTCTCTCCGAGAGTTCAATACGGCGTCAGTCATACTGCGTATGGTTCTGGCCGTGATGTGCGGCGGATTTATAGGTGTGGAGCGCGAGCATAAGCGCCGTCCGGCCGGCTTCCGTACGCATACGCTGGTGTGCCTCGGCGCGGCGATGACCACGCTGACAAGCCAGTATCTTCTGACAAGCGGCTGGAACACAGACCCGGCACGTCTGGGTGCGCAGGTCGTGGCGGGAATAGGCTTCATAGGTGCCGGAACCATTATTGTTACGCGGCGCCGGCAGGTCAAGGGACTGACCACTGCCGCCGGGCTTTGGGTGTCGGCCATTATCGGACTTGCGGTCGGCGCAGGATATTATGAAGGTGCGGTTATAGCGACCGTATTTGTACTGATTGCCGAGGTACTGCTGTCAAAGATAGAGTGGTACATATCATCCAAAGCAAAGAGTGTCAATGTGTATGTCGAATACACTGAAACCGAGAGTATTGCCGAAATCGCCGAGGAGATAAAAAAGCTGGGCGTCGGTATTATGGATATTGAGATCACCCGTGCCCGCGCGGCCGAAGGTCCCATGATGAGTGCCATATTTGCGTTGCAGCTTGGCAACAAGGTCAAGCGCAATCAGCTGTTGCTCAAAATTCAGGAGATCAAAGGCGTGCTGTCGATCGAGGAGCTTTGAGATCCGCATCAAAAAGCGCGGCAGAGTATGCCGCGCTTTTTGATATTACCTGAAATTAATAAGCTGCATTTTTTTAAATCACTTGACTTTTCATGACGAATATGTTATAATTAACATGATTTTTGGTTTCGAACATGTTTACATTTGCTTTCGGATGCGGTTGCACTTGTTCGGCAGAGAGAGGTAGACCCATGACAACCTTTAAGAAAATTCCCGACCGTCGCCATGCACGTTTGCTTGCACTGTTGTGCGCCGTGACATATCTCGGCGGTTATATAACACGAATTAATTTTGCCGCTGTGACCGTGGAGATAATCCGCGATATGGGCTGGACCAAAACTGCCGTAGCCCCTGTTACAACGGCGTTGTTTATCGCATACGGCCTCGGTCAATTGGTGAGCGGTTACCTCGGCGACCGTATCCGGCCTAACCGTATCATGATAATGGGGCTTGGCACCTCCATAGTTTTGAACATTGCCATTCCGCTGTGCTCGACTGTTGCTCAGATGACGGCGGTGTGGGCGGTAAACGGTTTTGCACAGGCTATGCTGTGGCCGCCCATCGTGCGCATAATTTCAGGCTATTGTTCATCAGCCGATTATGAAGATGCTACGGTCATAGTTTCGTGGGGCAGTTCTATAGGAACTATGGTGGTTTATCTGGCAGCACCGCTGGTAATATCACTGTGGAGCTGGCGCGCGGTGTTTTTTGTCGCGGCGGGGGCCGCAACGCTGATTCTGACCTGCTGGTGTGTGTTCTATCCCCGTCTGGCGCGTTACGCCGAGCGTTATGGTACGCCGGATGCCGAAAGTCCGGCAACCGGTATTGCAGGCAGTAGTATACAGGCCAAAATACCGAGAAGCCTGCTTATCGTGCTTGTTGTGATCATGCTGGCAGTTGTTTGTCTTGGCATACTGCGTGACAGCATTACATCATGGTTGCCGAACTACATATCGGAAATCTTCAGCTGGGGAACAGGCTCCTCCATTCTCAGCGGAGTAATAATCCCGTTGGTCACTACTATAATCTATCCGCAGGTGCTGGCTTACTACCGCCGCTTTTTTACAAACGAGCTGGTATGCGCCGCGTCAATTTATGCTATGAGCGCCGTCGCGGCACTGGTTTTGTTTTTTGTCCATGACAGCAGTCCGATATTTGCCGTGATACTGTTGGCACTGATATGTGCCGGAATGCACGCCGCAAACTTTGTGCTTATAGGGCTGGTGCCAAAGCGGTTTGAGCGGTACAACAATGTGGCGCTCATTTCAGGCATTATCAACAGCTTTGTTTACGTCGGAAGCTCGGTATCTATCTGGGGCATTGCGGCCGTGGCTCAGAACTTTGGTTGGCAGACTACCATTGCCGTTTGGTTCGGCTGTGCACTGGCAGGTGCGGCATTGTGCATGGCGGTGTTCCGCCCGTGGGCGAAGATTTTCGGCGTGAGCGCGTCTCACGTCGGGACGACGCCGGGAAAAGAGAAATAAGGCCGGACAAGCAACAATACCTCGGTTCGCAAAATTCGTATGTTGCCACCTCGATCGCCTTTCAAAAATATTACATATGTAATGCCCCGTAGCGAAAACCGGACAATTCCGGAAACCGCTGCGGGGCGTTGTTCTATGGCCTGAATATAGAGAATTTCTTACGGCACTTCGGCTTTTTATTTATTTTTCCTCAGCGGCGGTCTGCCAGCGGCTGACCGAGCAGTATTCCATAACGTCATAATTAACCGTTACGGGCATACGTATATGCACCAGATACATCTCATCGACAACATAAGCCAGCTCGTAGCACAGTCTTGACGGCTTTTCGCCCCCGATTTTGTAGTTTGCGTAAAACGGCGAGTTACCAATCATGCCCATTTGGACGTAACTGCCGTAAGACCTAATCAGCGCAAGCTGTGCTGTTACGGCATTGTCGTAGCGGACAGTCGTTACGGTAAACATGTTCAGCAGTTTGTCCTCATATGTCGAATATAAGATGTCGGGATTTGTGAAGGTTACGGTGACACGTGAGTTCTCCGGCCGGCAGGTTATTGACTCGAGCCTATAGCCTTCGGGGATAGTCAACGGATCGCCGATTGGGCCGTAGTATGTTATATCGGGCGCAATGGCGGCAAAGTCTTCGCGCGTCGATGCTGTAATCATTGATTGTGGCAGAGGAAGGGTAGTAGTCACCACATCGTTAATTGTGTCATACGAATGATCAGTCAAATCGTCGAGCGTGTTGTGGAGACTGGTCGTATCCCCGTCCTCATTGCCGCCTGCGGCGGAAAGCTGCTGTCCGTGATACCACTCGGATACATGCTGCTGTCACTGCCGTGCCTGCGGTGGTAGTCTGCAATTCCCGGCAGTACAATTCCCGCTGTCAGCAGTCCCGCGACACATACGCAGGCCGCCGACAGGCGCACCCACGGCAATGACAGTAGTTTTTCTTTTTGGTATCTCCGCCTGCTGCGCGGTGTTTCAAATGAGGCAAAAGCTTCGTCAATATAACGCTGATCCATAGCGTCAAGCGCCTGCTTGAGCTTATTTTTATTCATACCGTAATACCTTCCTTTTCAAGATACTTTTTTAGGCGCCCGCGTATGCGGTGAAGCATGGATTTTGTTGCGGCCTGACTCATGCCGCACGCCGCCGCAACATCGTAGATGCTGTCCGACAGCCAGTAACGCCTGACAAACGCCCGTCTTTGAAGTGGTTCAAGCGTTGCTAAAAAGCTGTTGAGCAACTCAGACAACTGCGCGGCATCGCAGGTGTACCCCGGCGTACTGCTTTCCCCGCCACTGTACGGCAGACATCCGGCCAGCTCGTCAAGCGATACATCAGCCCGCGTGCGCCTCCTGGCGGCATTATTGTATTCCAGCTTTTTGTAGGCCAGGTTGCGCGTGATACCGCAGATAAATGCCGTCAGAGATTTAGGCCGTGCGGGCGGAATACTGTTCCACAGCGCGGCGAATGTATCGTTGACACATTCCTCGGCGTCCTGTTCACAGTTCAGTATGTTCTGCGCCACCCTGCGGCACATGCGACCGTATTTGCGGCTGACCTCTGCCAGTGCGCGTTCGTCGCGCATGGCAAGCCATTCAAGTATTACATTGTCATCCATGCTGTTTTCCTTTCCGGATACTTCACTCCCGGTCCGCGCGTGACTTAGGGCTTGGTGCCCTGTGTGGGTACCTTCATACAATAAGTACGGAAAAACAGCCGGGAGGTTTCGCTCCCGGCTGAAAGTTTTTTATTCGGAGGCGTTCAGTATGACCCCTCGGTGTCAGCCGCGCCGATTGTTCCCGCGGCTGATTTGCGTCGTGAGCTTGCCACGCGCGCCATAAGCTCGTCATAAAACAGCTGCTCGTCAAACGGAAGTGTCACCGGTCTGCCCGTCCAGCCTGACAGGTGCATGGCGTTTGAGATCATCAGTCCGTTAAGGCCTTCACGGCCGTCGGCAACCAGCGGCTCTCCTCGCAGTATGGCACCCGCAAATGCGTTCAGCACGCCCGAGTGCTGAGGATTTTCTCCGTCTGTTTCGACCGGTTGTGTTGTGCTTGAGGGGTGGCCGAATACCGCAGTTTTGTTTGTAGCCGAGTAGGTGTCTATCGGTATGTCCAGCCGCGACAGATACAGTGACTTTTTGTCGCACACCAGCGTACCACCGTCGCAGACTATCTCAAAACGGTTGGTGCCGGGGTAGTCACCGGTTGAAGTTATGAATGTACCTGTAGCACCGTTTGCATATTCGCAATAGGCGGTCACGTCGTCCTCAACCTCTATGTCGTGCCACTTTCCAAAGTGCATATGCACGTCGAGCATAGCGGGCATACCGCATATCCACTGCCACAGGTCAAGGTTGTGCGGGCACTGATTGAGAAGTACTCCGCCGCCCTCGCCCGACCATGTAGCGCGCCAGTCGCCTGAGTCGTAGTAATACTGCGGTCGGTACCAGTCTGTGATGATCCAGCTGGTGCGGCGTATCTGCCCCAGCTCGCCGCTCTTTACAATCTCGCGCATTTTGCGGTATACACAGTTTGTACGCTGATTGAACATCATTCCGAACACGCGGTCGGGGTGACGGTTGGCCGCCGCTATCATTTCGCGCACCTGAAGCGTATATACTCCGGCCGGTTTTTCGCTCATGACATGCAGTCCGGATTCCAGCGCCCGTATGACAAATGCGGGATGGCCGTAATGTGGCACGGCGACCAGCACTGCGTCAACACAGCCCGACTCTATCAGCTTTTCGCCCGACGCAAATGTGCGCGGCTCGGGTTCGTTGCCGCCCGCATCGCGGTGAGGCTGCCACAGAGGGCGTATTGCCTCCAGCTTTTCGGGTATCAGGTCGGCAACTGCCGCCAGTTGTATTTCGGGGCACTTGCCCTTGTATATGTTTTTGGTGTGAGTCACGCCTATATTTCCACAACCGATAATGCCAAGTCTGACTTTTTCCATATTCCGCCTCCGTTCAGCTCAGTCCCAGTGAACGCAGATAGTCGTAGCTGAGCTTCAGGCACTCGAAAGGATCGTCGTCATAGCAGTGATCCTGCTCTACGTAGGCATACTTTACTCCGGCAGCACGGCAGGCGCGGACTATTTCGGGGTAGTTCATGTTGCCGTATCCGACCGGAGCCATGCGTACTGCCTTGTCCTCTGCGCTGTACACCATGTCCTTGAAATGTACGCAGTCGACCCTTCCTTTGAGCCGGCGGATCCACCATGCCGGGTCCCCGCCGCCTGCCTGAACCCAATATGTGTCGAGCGTAATGCCAAACCGGTCGGCAGGGAATGCCTCGCACAGAATATCAAGATAGGTTTTTCCGTCATGGCGTACAAACTCCATGTTGTGATTGTGATACATGAATTTATGGTTGCCGGATGCGGCTATCTCATGCACGGCGGGCGCAATATCGACTATGAAAGCGTCAAGATCCTCACGCCGGCAGCCGTTCTTTTTGAAATCGGGGATAGAGCCGATGCCTATGAACCGGCATTTCATTTTGTCGTGAAAGGCGATGGTCGCGGCGGTGTCGTGCGCGACGCGGTTGTAATTGAAGTGGGTAATATCGGCGTGGAGTCGGTTTTTTCTAAGTACCCCTGACATCCACACCGGGTCATAATCGCATACGCCGGACAGCTGGACTGTCGAATATCCTATTTCGGCGACGCGGCGCAGCGTGTCCTCCAGCTCCTCGGTGGTCTTGCAATAGTTGCGTAAAGTGTAAAGCTGTGCTCCGATTTTCATGCTGTCCTCATTTCCGGCACTCGGCCATTATATTTTTGTATTTGTCTTCAAGATAGTCAGTGAAATACGTTGGGTCAAACGGCTCGCCGAGACACATTGTCAACAGCTCGTCGGGATCGTAGCGGCAGCTGTGACGGTAAATGCGCTGTGTCAGCCACGCGACAATTTCGGATATGCGTCCGCTCCGTATTATGCTGTCAACGTCCAACTCTCGGCGCATTACGGCCATGATATGTGCGCCGTAGGCCGAACCAAGCGCGTATGACGGGAAATATCCGATGCTTCCGCCGCTCCAATGTGAATCCTGAAGCACACCGTGTGTGTCGTCCGGAACGTTTATGCCGAGGTACTTATAATACTTGTCGCCCCATGCGTCCGGCAGTTCGGCTACGCTCAGCTTACCTGCGATTAACTCACGCTCAAGCTCGTAGCGAACCATGATGTGCAGTGCGTAGGTCAGCTCGTCAGCTTCCGTTCTTATGAGCGACGGTTGGCTTTTGTTGACTGCCAGCCACATGCGGCGGGCATCGACATCGGCAAGCTGCTCTGGGAACAGTCGCTGCATTTCGGGGAAAATCAGCTCGATATATTCACGGCTACGGCCTATTATGTTTTCGAACAGCCGCGACTGGCTCTCATGTATTCCCATTGACACGCCGCCGGCCAGGCAGGTGCCTTCATATTCTTCGCCGCTTCCCAGTTCATACAGCGCGTGTCCGCCCTCATGAATGACGGAATACATCGAGCTAACTACATTGTCCTCGTAATAGTGCGTTGTGACGCGCACGTCGTAGCGGCTGAAATTGTTGGTAAACGGATGCTCGGTCTCGGCAATCGAGCAATATTCCCGGTTGACAGCGATTGAATTCAGCAGAATGTCGGAGAAGCGGCGTTGCTGTTCGACAGGATAGTGACGGAAAACAAAGCTGTCATCGATGGGCGGTGCCGTCTTGACACGGGCAAGAAGCGGTACAATATGACTGCGGAGCCGATCGAAAAAGGCGTCGGCGCGGGAGCAGTTAAGTCCGCGTTCAAACATATCAAGCAACGTATCGTAGGGGTCGCATGCCGGTCTGTAGTATAGCGCAAATCGGCGGTTGGTGTCGAATATGCGCTCCAGATACGGACGGAAGGCGGCAAAGTCGTTGTCCAGCTTGGCACGGTGCCAAACGGCGTCGGCATCACTGAGCAATACCTGATAAGCCGCATATTCGTCAGCGGGTATGCTGGATATGAATTCATTGGCGCGGTTGAACTCATGTATTTCGCGGTTCTCCGCAGGTGTCAGCTGCTCGGGATGATCAAGCAGGTAATCAACGGTGCGGATAAGCTCCTTGTCCTGACGCTCACGGTATTCAAGCTCTGACAGCACTCCGAGGGCCGGGCCGCGCGATCTTGACGCGCCGGGAGGCGCCGCGGTGACGCCGTCATGATACAGCAGCGATGCCGCGTTAGACAGTACCTTAATGCGCGCGTACGCCTCACGGAAATATCTGAATGAGGACTCCTTGTTCATAATAATTGTTTCCTTTCAGTTTGCGTTGATTTTACCGAGTATTCTGCGCAGTGCTGCCAGAGCGTAATCAAATGCGGCGTCACCGTCGGGAAATACGGGAATATTCGCTCCCTGTGTGCCGGGTGCCGGACTGCCTACATCCGGCGTGCCGTTCTCCAGCCTGTCAAGCCCGATAAAGTGCATCAGATGCGGCTCCAGTGTCAGCACGCTGTGTCCGTCCGCAAAAAAGCGCGGCAGGTATTCGGCAATGTGGCAGATTCCATATCCCGGCGGCACGACATGACCTGAGGCATCGGCATCCTTGATGTGACCGTAGTGCACGTACGGCGCGAGCATGTCCCAGGCGGCCAATGTGTCAACGCCGCACTGAACAAAATTGGCCGGGTCAAACACGGCGCGAAGCCCGGGTAACTCGCGGTGCAGTGCGGAACAGCGCTCGGGAATGTCACCGAAAATGTTTTTCTCGTTTTCATGGCACAGCGTGATCCCGCTGCCTTTTGCCGCTTCAAGCATACGTTCAAGCCGGCGACACACCGGCTCAAAGTAGCGCTCATTGCCGTCCGTGCCGTAAAAGCTGAACAGGCGTATGCACTCGGCACCAAGCACATGTGCCAGCTCAAGTATATGGCAAAAGCGGTCATATTCAAGCTGTTGTGGCTGGTTTATGTCAACCTTTCCGACAGGCGAGCCTAAAGACCACACCCGCAACTCTGCGTCGTCAAGCCTGCGGCGAATATCTTTAGCCTCAGGCACGGTCAGCTCAGACACATTCTTGCCGCCGATGCCGCGCAGCTCCATGTACGGAATACCTCCACGGTGCAGAGCCGCTATCTGGCCTTCGAGCGAAGGACCGGCCTCGTCCGAAAAGGCACAAAGAACACAATGCTTCATATGAACATCCCTTTCTGTAATCGTTACGTTCAGTATATCACATCGCCACGGTAAAATCAACAATCCGTTGCCGTTTTTATAATTTTTCGGCTCAACCTGTTGCAAAAAGCGACAAAATGGAGTATTATATATGTGTCAAAAATGAAAAGAGGCATAAATAATGTTCAAGACGGAATTACATGTACACTCATCTGCTGTCAGCAACTGCGCAAGCGTCGACGAAGAGACGGTTGTCCGGCGTTATATTGCTGCCGGCTATACTTCACTGGTGGTGACCAATCACCTCAGCCGCTTTACTTACAAAAACAAGCGCTTTGACCATTCGGAGGACAGCTGGGAGGAAAAGATCGATTACTACATGAACGGCTATAACCGCATGGTGGCTGCCGCTGTCGGGCGTATAAACATATTGTTGGGTGTTGAGCTGCGTTCGAACAAGGACAATAATGACTACCTTATCCACGGTGTGGACGAAGCGTTTCTGCGCTCGTTCCCGGAGATAATGGATACGCCGGTCAAGGATGTTGTAACACGCGTGCATGAGGCTGGCGGACTGTTTTTTCAGGCACACCCCTTCCGCGATTCAATGAAAGTCATCGACCCTGCGATACTCGACGGTATCGAGGTATACAACGGGCATATTGACCACGATTCGCGCAACGATATTGCCAATATGTGGGCGGATAAGTACGGCCTGATGAAAATTTCCGGTACAGACTACCACCATGATCATCATGTTATCGGCGCCGGTATATCTACCGATGTTCCGGTAACCTCAGAAAAGCAGCTGGTGGAGATACTGCGCTCCGGTCAATACCGGCTTATCCGAGGCGGGGCAGTACCATATTAAGGAGTTAAGTCATGAAACTGCATTTTCTCGGCACCGGCGCGGCTGACTGGGATATTTCCAGGCGGCGCGACGATATGGAATGGCGGCGTTTTTCAAGTACGCTGATCGATGACACACTGCTCATCGACCCCGGTCCGCACATATTTGATTTTGCCGAAAAAAATAACCTTCCCAATTTGTTTGACAATGTCCGGGATATCGTTATAACACATTCCCATCCCGATCACCTCAACAGTGCAAATCTGCTGCGAGTCTGCTCTGTAAGTCGCGGGTGCCGTGTGTGGGGCGATGCCGCCTCACTGCGCAAGATCAACCGTGAGCTTGGCGAGAGCAATGCCGTTGACTTCCGCGTTGTGACACCCGGCTATGAGTTTTCGGCCGGAGATTTCCGCATACTTGCGCTGCGCTCCAACCACGGAACGACCGACCCCGAGGAGATAACGCTGAATTATTCGATCAGCCGCAACGGTCAAAAGCTGTTTTACGGGCTCGACACCGGCTGGCTGCCTTATCAGACTTGGTGCACAATACGTCATGCGGGCTTTGACTGTATGGTGTTTGAGCTGACTATGGGAGATATAGTTCCCGGTGACGACAGAATATTCGGACACACCTCCATTCCGATGTTGGAAATAATGCTTCAGACCATGCGTCGGCAGGGGTGTATGAAGCCGGGGTGCCGGTCGGTAGTAACGCACTTAGCCCGAACGTTGCACACCGATCACATGTCCACCTGTGCGCGGCTTGCACCTCTCGGTGTAGATGTTGCGTACGACGGTATGATTTATAATTATTAAATAATTACATAAGGAGCACACCATGGAAAACAAAATCAGAGTAACCATATGGAACGAGTTCCGTCACGAAAAGACCGATGAGAAGGCACGCGAGCTGTACCCCAACGGCCTGCATGCCACTATCGGTGAGTTCCTGACCAAAGACCCTGAAATTGAGGTGACGCTCGCTGCGCTTGACGATCCCGATCAGGGGCTGCCGCCCGAAGTCCTGAACAACACCGATGTGCTGATCTGGTGGGGGCATATGGCTCATGGCGAAGTCAATGACGAGCTGGTGACACGTATACAGCGCCGCGTTCTGCTGGGCCACATGAGCTTTATTGCGCTTCACTCGGCTCATCACTCCAAGCCGTTCCGTGCTATCGTCGGTACGACCGGCAACCTGACGGGGGGACGCAAGGAGCGTGAAATACTGGGGAATTTCCTTCCCAATCACCCAATTGCCGAGGGTATTCCGCAGAGCTTTTTTATTGAGAGCGAGGAGCTGTACGCCGAGCCGTTCTTTGTTCCCCAGCCGACCGAGCTGATTTTCGGTGCATGGTATGAGGACGGATATATCTTCCGTGCCGGCATGACGTATCTGCGCGATGCCGGAAAGGTGTTCTATTTCCAACCCGGTCACGAAACCTGCCCGTCGTTCCATAATCCGTATGTACAGCGCATTATCACCAATGCCGTACACTGGGCGCGTCCCATTCGTCCCGGTTATGAAATACACGATTTCTGCCCGCACCCAGTTAACAATTACGATGCGCTCGCAGAGCAGGGAAAGCTGAAGAAAAATATGTGCTACCCTGTGAAAACACAGCTTGGCATAGATGACAAATAAAAACACAGCCGCTTTCCCCCCTGACCTTACGGAAATC